>CAUZVF010000268.1:0-6908 GCA_963582955.1 Planctomycetota bacterium | reverse complement strand
ACCCAGGTGAATCACTTGTTTGACGGCCAGCCGCAGGCGACTGCGATTTTCACTTGACGCAGTCGCCTGCGGCTGGCCGTTAAACAAAACGCCCTATTGCGTTGATTCTGACAAAACGTGACCAGCGGGCCGCACAACTCTTCCTGTGGCGAATGGCGTACAGTCGAACGCAGCTTCGACTGTCGCCATTCCACCCTCGTATGGGGAACAACGCTTCGTCCGCGGGGTAACCCCGCAGCGTTCTCTCCAACCAATTAAGGCTGAAGGAACAATTCTTGTGCGACCCCCTGGCCACGAAACAGATTGTTGAAAGACCAATGTTGATTTTCAATTCAGCAGCCCGACGAAAGCCCGAATTGTCAAACTTCCGACAGTCAGATACAGTCACGCCCAATGTGTCTGCAATCAGTTCATTGTTCCAATCAGTCGAGATTCCATGTACGGACAAGCCAGTTCGACACCCTACGATTTGAGGTTCACGGTTTGGGGGATCCCTATCCGTGTCCACCCTGTGTTTTGGCTGACTTCGGCATTCTTGGCGTGGAATCCCGACCGGCTTGATTTTGTGGTGGTTCGCGTTCTGTGCATCTTTGTCGCCATTCTCGTACACGAACTCGGCCATGCGGTCGTCACGAAATCGTTGGGCTGGCAACCCGAGATTGTCCTCTATTTCTTCGGGGGCTTTGCAACGACGACCCGGCATTCCACCTGGAAGAACATTGCTGTCACGGCCGCCGGCCCGAGTGCCGGTTTCATGCTCTTTTTCACTCTGCTTTTTGCGCAGCTATTTGGCGGCCGCGCGGGCTGGTTCGAAAACGACATTGTTCGTGACGCGTTGGGTTTTTCGCTGTTCATCAATTTGGTCTGGAATGCGATGAACCTGGTGCCCGTTTTGCCGCTGGATGGCGGTCACATCAGTCGTGACTTTTTGAGCTGGCTGTCACCGCGGAATGGGATGAAGGCGTCGTTGGTGATTTCCGTGGCGGCTTCGGGTGGCGTCGTGCTATGGGCCGTTCGATGCATTCAAAACAATCAAGGCCTGTTGGGACTTGATCCGAAATTCCTCGCGATCATGTTCGGCGTACTCTGCTTTCACTCGATTCAACAGTTGCAGAACATGAAACGAGGATACTGGTAACAAGACTCAGTCAGTCTCACACAGGCTAGCGGGAAGCGTCAGCTTCCTGGCTTTGGGAGCCAGCGTTCAATTCGCACCACCGCCTCAGTAGTGGATTTTGAATGCCGAAATCGTGATTTTGTATTTTTGTCGCGCAAGCCGACAAGCTATCGCTTCTTGGTGTAAGCCGCGAAGCTGACGCTTCTCGCTAGCCTGGTTTTTGGGACCTAGAATCCCAACCCAAGCCCGTCGAGGACTCCCGTACCGACGGTTCCATCGGTGATGTCGAACATCGAGGGAAAAGTTCCGGCCCATTTCTTGTTGGGTCCCGGACAATACTGCCGTCCATTGCCTTCGATCGCCGCGACCGTGGGCACTCGCGCGGCTAGGCTGGCCGAATGCAAAAAGGAATAGCCCGGACAGGTCAAATCTTGAACACATAGGAACATTTCAAACTTCTGAGCGGCTGCCGCCAACAGAAGCGAATCGGTTTGGCCCTTGCACGATTTCAACGCGACGCCGGTGTAACCTTGCTCGCGGCAGAGCAACAGAGCGTCGTAATCGACCAATGCCTCGTCGATCACAACGGGTTTCAACTTGGCCGCTTCGTGCATTTTGTTATCGGGATTCGCTTTCAAATCGCGGCTGGTTGGTTGTTCGATGTATTGAATGCGGTCGTAAGCTGCCGGCGATTCTTCCCGGATACGATTCAGGAATTCCAGCACATATTCGACGTTCTCGCACTTTTCGTTGAAGTCGGCCGAGTAGTACCACTGCGTGCATCCGCGTGCCGATTGAGCTTCCTCGGCCACACGGTCGACCGCCAACACTCGTCCGACGTCCCATTCCAAGTTTTCGCCCGCCAATTTGATTTTCAGATGAGTCAGCCCGTCAGCCGTGATCCACTCACCCAACGTTTCGGGCAGGCCATCGCCGATCCGTTCGCCAATGTCTTGACCGGTCAGCGGATCGAGCGCGCCGACGAGATGATACAGCGGCAACCGGTCCTTCGGCGTCCGTAATGTGTATTGGTCCAAATACTCGTTCTCGAATTGATCGTCGAGGTATTCCGACAAGTCATGGTTCATGAACTCGGATGAGAGAGCGTTGTAGCTGTTAACCTCGTTGACCCGCCCGTAAGCGTCGTGCAGCGCCGCGTCGAAGGGACTGGCCGCCACCAGTTGCGCCAATTCCGTCATCGGCTCACCGATGCCCATCTTTTGCGGCACCGTCTTGCCCAGGTGATAGTACTCGGCCGAGATCTGATAAACGATGTCGACGGGATGCCCGTATTCCGGATAAGCATTCGCAAGATCGACGACGCGTTGGGCGAATTCCTTCATCGCCGCTTCTGATTGTTCGCCGCTGACCGATTCCGACGGCCACGCCCAGATATTCCCAAGAGGCATGCTGCCAAACCCGGAAGCGTGGCGCCCGCCCCGGCTTTCGACCTCAATATCGACGTTGATCAGGTGAGTGTTCTCGACAACGCGGCCTCCGAATTTCAGCGGAGCCCGGAATGGCACTGGTTCGAAATTGGAGGTGGCGTCAACAATACGAATGTCAGTTGCTTTAGACATGTTCTCCTGAATCCATAACGATGGCGGGGCCCTATTGTCTTGTCCGTCCCGATCTGCCAAAAGAACGCGGCTTGGCAACTTGAACCGGACAATTCAAAATGGTTGTGCCATGCTCTTTCTCCTTTGTAGCCCGTACGCGACAGCACCTTTGCAATAGCCAACAGGCACCGATCACTCACGCGAAAGGCAAGCACCAAGGCCGACGAGCGGGAAATTTCGATCCCGGCAGACGTTGCGTGGACGACCAGCGACGTGCCCAATCCACCGAAAAATGCTGCCAGCGTTAACACCGCGAGTCTACCGTCACGCAATCGGGTCTTCAAGAACGAGATCCGGCCATGCAGGGCCGATCGGCTTTTCAATTGGGACAAACACGAGCCCGCAACGGTAGCAAGGCAATCTCGAATCCGCATGACGCAAATTATTCAGTCCCTTAGCTCTTCTGGACCATAATCGAAGGGATCATCCAGTTCGACGGCCGGTGGCTGTTCGGGATCATTCTCGTCACCACTTTGCTTCCGCTTGATGCGGCGAGCCCGCTTGGCTTCAGCTTTTGCCTTCTTATCTATTTCTCGTTTTCGTTTGGCGAATGTATTTTGATTTTTTGCGATGATTATTCTCCTTGTCTTCGAGGAAGATTGTTAAGTCCAATTCAATCGAGCCGGATTTTTACCGGCAGCCATCTAACTCGTTTGCTTAGCGTGTTGGTTGTGATGCAGTCCCTTACGCCGTCGTCGCCGCCGTCGACGCTTGGGTTTGTCGTCTTCGCCCGATGAGTCGGCCGAACGACGAGCGGCAGGTCGTGGCGGAGCCGATTTCTGGCCATTCGTTCGCGGCGAATCGGGACCTCGTCGCACACGCGGCTGAGGCGACGACGCCTGCTGTTGAGGTTCAGGTTGCGGCTGTTCGGCGGCGATCGGCACTTTCTGTCCGATCAGTTGCTCAATCGCGCGTAGTTCGCGCCGCTCACTGGAACTGCAGAACGACAAAGCAACGCCCTCGGCACCCGCTCGTCCGGTGCGGCCGATCCGATGCACGTATCCTTCCGGTTCGACCGGGATGTCAAAGTTGACGACGTGCGTGATGCCGTCGATGTCAATTCCCCGTGCGGCGACATCGGTCGCCACCAGCACTTGGACCTGTTGACTTCGAAACTCTTCCAGAGCCCGCTGCCGGGCACTCTGCGACTTGTTGCCGTGGATCGCGGTCGCCTTGATCCCACTCCGCATGAGCTTGCTTGTAAGCATGTTTGCGCCACGTTTCGTCTTGGTGAATACCAGGACGCGCTTGACGTCATCGGCTCGAAGAATCTCCTTTAAGAGCTCCGCCTTGCCGCGGCGTTCGACGAATAACACTCGCTGTTCAATTTTTTCCACACTCGTCGATTTTGGCGTGACGTTGACGCTCACCGGATCCCGCACCAGACGCTGCGAGAGTTCAATGATCTTGGGCGGCATCGTCGCTGAAAAAAACAGCGACTGCCGTTGTTCCGGAAGTTTGCTGATAATTCGCTTCAGATCCGGCAGAAAGCCCATGTCGAGCATCCGGTCGGCTTCATCCAGAACGAACACCTGTAATTGATCCAGCTTGACGTGTCCCTGATTCATCAGATCGAGCAACCGGCCCGGCGTGGCAACCAGAATGTGCGCTCCCCGATTCAGAGCCCGCACTTGTTTTGCTTGGCTTACTCCGCCGTACACCAATGCCTGACGCAGCCGCAGGTGTTTGCCGTACGTCGCGAAGCTTTCTTCGATCTGAATCGCCAGTTCTCGCGTCGGAGCCAACACGAGCACGAAGGGACGATTCGGCGTCGCCTTGCGATTTCGTTTTCCCAGCCGGTTCAGAATCGGCAATGCGAACGCCGCCGTCTTCCCGGTCCCAGTCTGCGCACAACCCAACACGTCGCGCCCATCGAGCGCGGCGGGAACCGTCTGCGCCTGAATGGGAGTCGGTGTTTCATACTTCTCATCAGCCAGTGCCCGCTGCAGTGGCGCAATCAAGTCAAGTTCGTCAAAAGTCTTCAATGGTCTTCCTCAATCTAAGTAGGCCGCGCGAGCCGAGCGGGGCTTCCGAAATAGGATGATTATGGTTTGCGTAATGGGTCTCGCTCGGCTCGCAAGACCTACTTGATACCTGGACGTGGTTGTTAGTATTGATCGACTGCGACAGCACACTCGTAAAGGGGGGGCGAGCGAGCCGGCAAACGTATCACCGGCTCATCAGGTGTTTACCCTGGTGCAGCAGGTCGGACCGACACCACCAAAAAGCAAACGCCGTTTCAACGGGAATCCTGGACAAACAAGAAAGTCACAGAATTCATTGCGTCCGCAACGACGCTGGCAGCTTTCCAAAACGGTCTACACAACCAATGGTTAGCGGCAGGAATGTGCGGCGCAAATGCCGACACGGTTTCAACGGGGTTGCAACAGCATCCAGCTCTGCAAAACACCCGTTCGGCCGAAAAACGCGCTCCAATCACAGGAGCAGCGCTACTCGCTTACTTCCGACCGTGTTGACCCAGCTTCCCTGAGGAAAGCCCAAGTCTCGATGAAGTATACTCTTGAGGAGCGACTTCGCCAACCCACAATCGTCCGCCAAGAAATCACTACAAGGCTTTCGTCCCAACGAATCAAGAATTCAATGACTGCGAGCGGCTCGAAATAGACCTCTTACTCAGTGGATCGTTTATTCGTTGAGCTCTCTTTCTCTTCGTCGAGACTGATCAATCGTCGCGACTCGGCGATAATCCGTCGGATGTCTTTCGAGTCAAGTTCACTCCGCCGGAATGCGAACGTCTTCACGACGCGACGTTTTTTGTAGAGCACGACTGTTAATTCGGCCTGCTCGTGAACGTTCTGACAAACCGGAGCACAAACAACCTTCGTACTGGCCGTCAGCGGGATCGAGAGTTTTTCATCAAAAGCCAGAGTCTGCAGTTTCGACACGGATTTCGCGGGTTCGTCGTCAATGAGCACTCCAAACGCACGCAGCCCGGCCGCTCGGTTCTTGTCGACCAATTCGTCGGTGGCTTTCAACAACTCGGCGAGCTTCGGAGTCAACCGGCGAGTCAGAAACATGATGACTGGTCGATTTCCATTGCGGCAGACGTAACACACCGATTTGTTCCGCAACGGCCCCGTGACGGCCCGGACAAAGAATGATGGAACCAGTTGGCCAGCCGACCGTCCAGACGTGAATTTCGCCTTGACTGACTTTGCGGAGTCAGCCTTGTCATCAAGTGCTCTCGCGGTCTTCGAATCAGCAAGAACCGAGGATTGCTCGCAACTCATCGTGGCAAGGGCGATCAGAAGAACACATGCCACGGTTCCTCGTGATCGTTGCAAATACAATTGTGAGAATTCGATCACTCTGATTTTCCGCTACTGGCAATGAGTCACAACGCCACCGACACTTATTCGGCGGGCCGAAATCGGCAAGTCCCTCACATCGGCGAAATAACACTCCGCATCGGCGAAATAATAACTTGAGAGCTGCCCGATTCAAATACCACTTGGGGCACTCATCAACACTTGCAAGCCGGCGCAGCCAAGCGTGATGTCTTACGAGTCCGGCGGCGGTTTTGGCGGAGTGAACTTGATCTTTTCGATGTAGCGGACCAGTTTTCCCTGCTTGTTCAGCTTGCCGGTACAAGCGCTGATGGCATGGATGACGTTCTCGAAATCCAAGTTGTAGTCCGCGTCGATTTCTACTTCAAAGTCCTTCGCCATTGGATTGCCGGGGCGGCCGATGGAATTCAGTATCTCGCTACGCAATCGTTCGAACGCTTCCGGCCCGTTGCCGAGGCCGCGGCCACCGTAGCGCAAAACTTGCAATTCGCCGTCCGGCGTTGCCACCAATTTGATCTTAATTTCAGTAACGAATGGCTTATCAGGGTCCGGTATTTCAGAGATCCCAATCGGCATGTTGATATTAAAGTTGCCCTCGGGTTCGACAATCTTCAACGTGAGCAAGAAGAAGATCAGCAACTGAAAGACGACGTCGATCATCGGCGCCATCTGAGGTTCGATCTTTTGAGCTTCAACTTTGTTTCTGAATTGCATTGTCGATAATGCCTGTGATAGTTCGTCTTTTTCAGAATGAATCGGCGGCAAACTGGTCGCGGATGAGAATGACTCGTTTAACGGCGAGCCGAAGGCGACGGTGTTGCCGGGAAAAGCTGTCGCCTTCGGCTTGCCGTCAAACAACAAAAT
>CAUZVF010000267.1:0-6910 GCA_963582955.1 Planctomycetota bacterium | reverse complement strand
CAGCGAGGCTGAAAGCCAATGGTCATTTCGACTCAATGAAAATCAGCGTGTTACGCCGGTTAGAGTCGGATTGCCAACAGTGTTGTCGCCATCATTGGAATGGAAAATCTCGGGCGCAGTCAAGAACCTAAGAGTGTACTCGCGCTTCCAGCCCGATCCGCAAAGTTTGGGATCGGTCGGTGACTTCATTGCGAAACAGGTTCATACTCGTTTCGGCAAGTCACATGCAGAATGTTTGGCCATCGATGTTGAGCAATATGTCGCGCTAGTATTGGACGCGACGTTTCCTGAATTCTACGGAGGGATGGAGCAGACCGTCACGATTCCAACATTACGAAAAGGCACCGGTTGGTGCGGAAAACATGCGATTGCTGTCGCCGGCTTGGCAGTTCAATCTGGACTTCGGTCGCGTGTTCAATCGACGCCAAACCATGTCTTGGCCGAAGTATCCGGCGAGGATGGCCACGCGATCGTACTCGACCCTGACCTTGATGTATGCATTTTTGACAAACATGGTGCCCGAATCGGACTGCATACCATTCACGATGAAGAGGCCGATTTTGAATTTTCATTTGGCGCGGATGGCCGAACCACGGGTCGCTGGCGAAAACCCGACGCCTTGGCTTTCTTCGAGAAAATCGCGACATACAAGACCTATTGGCTCGACAAAGAGACCTTGGAACAACCTGATGTTCCCAATGAAGTCGATCACGTCTTTATCCAAGATGGACCGTTGCTGTCGATCTCGTTAGAGCCTTGGGAGACTGTCGAGTGGACCGGAAGTTGGAAGCCAAGCCGGCCAAGCCGGCCAAGCCGCGTGAACCGCTATGCTCATCAAACAACATTGGTCAAAACAGCACAGCTTGAATTCACCGATTTCAACAACCTGTGGAATGTAGACCTCTCGAATCTCGAAATACTCGATGGCCGTGCCGTCCTGGAATCCAAATCTATCGGCATCATCAAGTTCAAGATTGAAACACCGGCTGAGTGTGACGCACTTTGGCTTGATGTTGAAGCGAATGGAAGAACATCAGTAGTTATATATCCAGTAATTTCGGGAAAACCGATCGTCGGGCCGTACCATTGAGGCACCGCATGCAACTTGTTCTCAAAGTTAACCAAAGATGAGTTGTACGTAGCGCAAAATTCGGAGACCAAGGAATGGCAACGCTTAGTGCGATGGACGCAACCTCAGCGATCGTCCAAGACGAGACCACGGATGAATGCAACATTGAAACGCCAACAAGCCGATCCCTGCTGTTAGGTTTCCTGATAACAGCGACGATAAGCACATTGGTTTTGGCTTGTACGGTCGCCTATATGGACAATACCAACATCAACACAACGAATGGGCTTTGGAAAAGTCTCGACGTCGCGAAATGGGTTGAATGGGAAGAGCCCAAACTGGATCGCGCCAATTTGATCTATCATCCGACGACCGCATTGATGGTCACAATGTTGTCAGAACGCGTGTTCGGTCCAACGTGGAAAAGAATGGCCTATGTCAATGGCATATGGGGCGGCGTTTCGCTGGCGTGCCTTTTCGTCGTGATGCAATTACTGGGATTCGGAAGGATTCCTTCCATCTGTGCCGTCCTCTTCCAAGGTACCTGCGGATTCTTTCTGACGTGCTCGATTATGAGCGAAGACATCATGGGAGGCATCGCATTGATGATGCTTACCGTAATGATGGCCGTTATCACGTCGTTTCGGCCAACTTTTTGGAAGATTGCCATGACAGCGCTACTTTTCGATCTGACGTGGCTGTTTGAGTGGCGGTTACAGGTTCCCATGGCACCCGCGCTTCTTCTAACGATTGCATTCTATCCAGGTGCTATTCGTCAACGCCTTAATTGGACCGGCTGGTTTGCAGGCGTCAGTCTCGGTTTCGCGTTCTTAGTTGCAACTGTATTGTCGTTAAGTGCTGAATTTGGAGCTGGCATCTGGCACCAGGATGATATCTGGAATTCATTTACGACGATTGTGTGGCCTGGTAAGGGACTCGGCACAGGATGGGCTGGGTTTTCAATCAACAAGATTTGGCTGATGTTCGCGGGCGTTTCTCAGTATTGGATCGGGGGACTGAATATCGGATCGTTGCATTGGCTGGAAGGCAGCGGTTTGTTGTACCAGACGATCTTCAGTTGCGTGGCGATCGTAGTTCTGCTCATTTTGTTTTCACGGAAGATTGTTATCAATCGGGCCAATCCAGGATTTCAGGCCCTGGGAATCATGTTGGGCGGAAACTTCCTATTTGCAGAATTCATGAACCTCTATTCTCAACCTCAAGATCCTCAAATGCAGATGAATGCAATGGCCTGGCTGGCCTTCGCCTGGGGATTTGGATGTTGCTTAGTTTTGTCCACGATGGCTCGTTTTGACAAGATGATGCTAAGCAAATTCCGCTTACAAAGCTCATGCCATCTCTCGAAGGGAATTCGGCTACTGACCATTCTAGGTTTGATTCTATTGTCCTTCGCCTCAGTGCGGCCAAATTGGTTTGGACAGCACGGCCTTGCCAAAAAACGCAACTACGATTCGGCGGCGCTGTCCGCGGTTGCCCAATACTCAAATGGTATCGGAGATCCCCGGTCGGCAGTGTCTGTTTTCCACGGATTCGAAGGACTCATTACTTGGATAGCCGTTGAAGTCGACTGGACTCCTCAATCCAAACTTGAGGCGGCGCCGCAGTCATCACCTAGATTCAAGCGGATGTTTTTGGTGGATCAGGCAACTAAGTTTCCGAATCGCAAACCCGCTGATGCCGCGGACGCGGTTCGGACAGAATTAGAAGACTATCTAAACAAAGGCTACTGCATTTTCATAAACCAGGTTTGGTCTTACACCGAAGAAGAATTCGTTGGCTCGTTCAGCACTGTCTCTTCGTCGGATAAGCCGCGTGCGATCTATCGAACTCTGAAGCAGCACTTCACCGCGACTCCGGAATTCTCAGTTCATGGACGTGGTTCGTTCTATAGACTTCAACGGAAGCAGCAAATAGCCGCTAAAAACGAACGAAATGGAACTCGCCAATAAACTCCTTGTCACTCGGGGGGACCGAAACGGATGCCGATAGTAAATATCAGCCTGTCTGTGGTGGTACCTGTCTTTCAAGGAGAGATGTTCCTTGAAGATTTGGCCGATGCGCTCGCGGATCTCAAGGCGGAACTCGAGGCCTCGCAACGTCCGATATCTCTGATCGAGGCAATCTTTGTCGACGATGGGGCCATTGACGATTCCGCCGAAGTGCTGGACGCACTTCAGGATCGTTTCCCGTGGATTGCCTCGGTTCACCTTTCACGAAATGTCGGACAGCACTCCGCGACGGTGGCTGGGATCCTGCGATCCTGCGGAGATTGGGTGGCAACGATTGACGAGGATCTTCAGCATCACCCGAAATTCCTTGTGCCGCTGTTGATGCACGCCATTGAAAACCACTCGGACATCGTTTACGCGAAACCGGAAAGTGCCGTCCATGAATCCGTAGTCCGTGATTTGTCATCGCGAATGGTCAAGAGGTTGTTTGGGTTTCTCTCGCGAAACCCACATGTCACGAAATTCAACAGTTTCCGGATGCTCCGTGGCCCGCTCGCTCGGGCGGCGGCCTCGTTAGCAACGGAAAGAACCTATTTCGATATTGCACTCACGTGGTTTTCGGATCGTATCGGCGAGTTGACACTTCCGCTGAAAGACCACCGCTTCGTTCAACATCGAACCAGCGGATACAGCCTGAGATCGCTGATGCGGCACGCCGTGAGATTGGCGCTAGGGTGCGAGATGAGGATTCTGCGCGCCGGAACATTGATCGGATTCGCCACATTGAGCGTCAGCGTCGTGCTGTCGGCCGTCGTCTTGATTCAAAAGCTCTTCTTTCCCGAAAACATCGGCCTGCCCGGCTGGAGTTCTCTGATGCTGGCGGTGTTGTTTCTTGGCGGACTCGTTTCGTCACTGGTCGGAATTTCTCTTGAGTACCTCTCGGTGCTCGTGCTGCAAGCGCTGGGTAAACCGACGTATTACGTTGTTGACCGGAGCCTTGACGACGCCGTCTTACAGCAATTCACACGCGACGCCCAAGAGATTGCCGCATAGTTGGACAAGCGCCACTCATCCCGGATCGTGTTACGAAAGTCGTGACGGCGTGTTGTTTAACAGCAAGTCGCGTCAGAAAAATGGCGTTTTGGACTGCCAAGAGGACACGGACCGTCTCTCAATCTCTCATCAGACTCTGCCTTAAGCAAACTGTTTTTGCACTTCAGAATTGAATTCGCGAGTCATCTTGCACGGCAATCAATCGCAAACTAGAATTCGCGGCCTTTCAGCAGAGTTCAGCAAGCCAACGGACGTTCAATATGCAGCTTATTGGCTACTCCAACGAGATCTGGCAGAAGCGGTTTTTCTGGATGTCGCTCGTGAAGGCGGACTTGCGCACGCGGTATCGGCATAGTTGGTTGGGAATTGGTTGGTCGTTGATGCATCCGCTGGCCATGACGGGTGTGTTCTGTATCGTGTTTTGCAAACTGTTCAATGCGGATCCTGTAACATTCGGGCCGTATGTGTTGGCCGGATTGGCGTTTTGGAATTTCCTGTCGGGCGTCACAAGTGACGGGTGCCAGTGTTTTTTTCAGGGCGAACGGTTTATTCGGCAGCAACCGGCTCCGCTGGCGATCTATCCGCTCAGAATCACTCTGGGAATGCTGATCCATTTGGCAATGGCACTCGCCGTCCTGCTAGTATTTGTGTGGGTCACACAAGGGTTTGGCAACTATCGCGTGTTGTGGTCACTGTTGCCCACAATGGTCCTTTTGTTTGCGTTTGGTTGGTCGGTGACGATCTGTATGGGCATGATGAATGTCGTCTTTCAGGATACTCAGCACTTAATCCAGATCATCATTCAGGCGCTGTTTTACATTACGCCGATCTTCTATCCGTCCAAGCTGTTGCGCGATCATAATCTTGGTTGGATCGCTGATTACAATCCCTTGGCACGGTGCATCGAATTGATTCGCGAACCGGTGCTTTACGCGCGACTGCCGTCCATGGAATGCGTGGCGATTGTTTCGATGACCACTTTCCTGTTGAGTGTCGTTGCCATCGTACTGCTGAGACGTATGGAGCAACGCCTCATTTTCTATCTGTGACAGACATCGAATGATCCGATTGCAACTTGAGAACGCTAGCCTCGCCTTCACCGTGCGACGGCACAAGCGGCTGACATTAAAGGAATTTCTGCTGCGCGGCATGTTTCGGCGATCGGTGAATCCGTACATGACGGTCAACGCACTGCAGGAAATCAACCTCCAGCTGTGTGATGGGGATCGACTGGGCGTCATTGGACATAACGGTGCTGGAAAGAGCACGCTGCTGAAGACGATTGCCGGCATCTATCCGTTGACGCAAGGACGCCGCACGGTCAATGGACGAATCAGTTCTCTGTTTGACATCGCACTCGGTTTCGAGCCGGACGCCAGCGGTTGGGACAACATTGCTTACCGTGGCTACTTGCAGGGCGAAACTCCCAAAACGTTGGCTCCTAAAATGCAAGAGATTGCCGAGTTCAGTGAGCTGGGCGAATTCCTGGACATGCCGGTTCGCTATTATTCCAGCGGCATGATTGTCCGCCTTGGTTTTTCGATCGCGACGTCAATCGAACCGGAAGTTTTGCTGGTCGACGAGGTTTTGAGCGCGGGTGACCAGTCATTTCAAGACAAGGCCCGCGAGCGGCTTGCCCAAATGATTGACAAGGCAAGTGTCGTGGTCATCGCCAGCCACGATTTGAAGCGACTTCCCTCGTTGTGCGACCAAGTTCTGTGGATGGATCACGGCCGTATCCGTCAGATTGGGCCGGCGGATGAAGTCGTGGCGGCTTGCTTGGACGAGTCCCTACAACCGCAAAACAAGGCAGCGTGAATTGACTGACGAACAGAGATCCCGTTCCGAGGCCGATGCCATATCGCCCTGGACGGTTCTCAATAAAGAGACGCTCTTTTCCGCTCCGCCTTGGGTAGAGTTATCGCGTGAGAAAGTGCGGCTGCCATCCGGAAAGGTCATCGACGATTTTTACCGTCTGGTGCTTCCGGATTTCGTGTCGATTGTCACCGTCACCGCTTCCGGCCAATTTGTAATGGTGCGTGGATACAAGCACGGCATGAAGAAAACAAACCTCAGCCCGCCGGCGGGAATGATCGATCCCGGCGAATCGCCCGTGGACGCAGCAAAGCGAGAATTGTTGGAAGAGACCGGTTTTTCAGCGGCCGAATGGAACGCGCTGGGTTCGTTCGTTGTCGACGGCAATCGGCAGTGCGGAACCATGCACTTGTTTCTCGCGACGAATGCTCACCGAACGCAAGATGCGCAATACGACGAAACCGAGGAACTGAATATCGAACTGATGAGCCGCGACCAGATCGTTACCGCCGTTCAGAACGGGGAAATCGGAAATCTGGCGGGTGCCTCGTCCGTCGCGCTCGCGCTGCTCGCGATTGACGGCATGAATTCTTCGGAGTAGAACCAGGGCAATGAAGAGTGCCAAGAATGAAAAGAGCGTGATTGGACAACTTCATCGGTCCTCGCTTCTGGCGGTTTCCAGCAAACTTGCGCGGCTCAGGATTTCTTGAACAATTCAACATGTTCGAACTGTTTTCCCAGCACGCGCCGGCTGTCGCATTTTAGCCATTGGTCGAGAATCGTGGCGTAGACTTGGCGAAAGTCCGTGTGGAATCTCAGATCGCCGCCGGCGAGGTCCTCGGGTTTCAAACTGGGATGTTCGCCGATTGAGCCTCCCTTGACGGCCGGTCCCACCAGAAACATGTTCGACGCGGCGCCGTGGTCGGTGCCTTGGCTGCCGTTTTCCCGGACTCGGCGGCCGAATTCCGAGAACGTCATCAATAGCACACGATTTGAATCGTGA
>CAUZVF010000266.1:0-6923 GCA_963582955.1 Planctomycetota bacterium | reverse complement strand
TTTCATGTGTCGGATGGGAATGGCCAGTTGGCTACGACAGCCTGTGTACCGAATCGCGTTGGATTCGCAGCTTTTTGGGCATGCCATCCCGCTTGCTGATTTGACGACGCATCCGCTACTATCGATTTTCGCTTTGCCACTCAGTGGAAACGCCGATAGGGACCGAACCGACAAGCCTGATTCCCACTTTTGAGTATCGATAGATGCCGATTGTTGTCCAAAAATTCGGAGGCACCAGTGTTGCCGATCCCGAGCGGATCGTGGCGGCGGCTCGGAAGGCGATTCAAGAGCATGATGCCGGCAATCAAGTTGTTGTCGTCGTCAGTGCGATGGGCAAGACGACGAATCGGCTGATCGAGTTGGCTCGTGAAGTGACCGACAATCCGCCTCCGCGCGACATGGACATGCTGCTTTCGATCGGAGAACAGCAGACGGTTGCTTTGATGTCGATGGCGATTCAGAAGCTGGGGCACGAAGCGTTTGGAATCACCGGACCACAGCTCGGCATCGAAACCGATAGCGAGCACACGGTTGCGCGAATCCGGTCGATTCGGACGGATCGAATCCGGTCGCTGTTGGATGCGGGAGCGATCGTGGTCGCGGCCGGATTCCAGGGGATCGACGACGAAGGCAATATCACGACGTTGGGACGAGGCGGAAGTGACACAACGGCGGTGGCTCTGGCGGCGGAACTACGGGCGAAGTGCGATATCTATACTGACGTGGCTGGTGTCTTTACGGCCGATCCACGCATCGCACCGACCGCGCGACGGCTCGAAAAAATCAGCTATGACGAAATGCTGGAACTGGCAAGCCTCGGCGCGGGTGTCATGCACAGCCGCTCGATTGAATTCGCCAAGAAATTTGACGTGCCGATTCGCGTCATGCCCAGCATGGCTGGCGGCTCGGGAACCGACATCGGCTTGGAAACCGAATCGCTGGAACAGCCCGTTTGCGGTTCGGCCATCGTGGCCAATGAAGCGAGGATTTCCATTCATCGAATCCCGGACCAACCGGGAACGGCATTGACGATGTTCAGTGCCATTGCCGACGAGAATATCTCGGTCGACATGGTCGTCCAGAACAAAGCCACGTCGGGAACGGCGGATCTTTCGTTTACCGTGATGCGTGACGACCTCAGCAAGACGCTGCGCGTAACGCAGTCGCTCGCCGACCGGTTGGGAGCCGAACGTGTCACCTATGACGATTCGGTTTCGAAGATCTCGGTTGTTGGTTTGGGCATGGCGCATCAGCCGGGCGTCGCGAGCCAAGTGTTCCGCGCGTTGGCCGATGCGGGAATCAATATCAACATGATCACGACAAGCACGATCAAAATCTCGGTGCTCGTTGAATCGAACCAGTCGGGACCGGCATTGTGGGCGGTTCACCAGGCATTCCAACTCGATAAACCGCCGGCCGAGCGGACGATTCCGACCAGCCCGGTTCCGGCCGTCACGAAATCTGACGCTAAGGACGATGGCGGCTCGCTGTGTGGTGAATTGGAAT
This sequence comes from Planctomycetota bacterium, assembly GCA_963582955.1. Classification (GTDB taxonomy): domain Bacteria; phylum Planctomycetota; class Planctomycetia; order Planctomycetales; family Planctomycetaceae; genus CAUZVF01. The sequence continues at coordinate 5,417 of CAUZVF010000266.1, read as the reverse complement.
TGGCGATTAACGAGGACTTGACCATCGAAGAAGTGTGGCTCGACCCGAGCCAAAGTCTGGTCACGATTGCAAATATTCCCGATAAGCCGGGCTTGGCCGCGGCCGTCTTCGAAAACATCGCCGACGACGGCATTGTCGTTGACATGATTGTGCAGGATGCTGGGATCCGCGGCCAAGCGAATCTTAGTTTCACCATACCACGCGAAGATTCGGCGCGGACGGGCGAGGTTGCCGAACGTCTGGTCAAGGAATTACACGGCGGCCCGGTGACCGAAAATGCCGACATTGCCATCCTGTGCGTCGCGGGCGTTGGGCTGCGGAGTCACACGGGAGTCGCCATTCCCATGTTCAGGGCACTGGCGGGACCGAATCCCGAAACGGACGGCATCAATGTGCGTTTGATCAACACCAGCGAAGTCCGTGTCAGCGTCGTTGTCAATGCCAAAGACGGCGAAGAAGGGCTGAAACGATTGAAGGCGGCGTTCGGACACGACTCGGGAAGTTCGAATGAAATGTGACCTTTCATGGCGGAAACGATTGGCGGTCTTGGCCAAGGTAAGCCACGACTGATACAATTAAAGCCAGATCCTTTCCGCAAGACAAAGGACTCATCCGTGAAAGTCGTTATCCGATTGCAGAAAGACGAAGAGGCGAAAGCACTGCCGATCCTGTTGCGACATTCGCCAGGTACGGTCTTGCAAAATTCTACATACGTGGTCGACGCCGATGCGGCAACTGAGCTGCGTCGAGCGGGCGTCGAATTCACCGAACTCAGCCGTGAGTCGAATGCTCCGAGTCTGGAAGGAGCCGCGTCCGGTGAAAGAGTATGACATCTTCGTTCCTCTGTACTACACAACGACGGCAATTCTATCGCGGCCGAAAAGTTCCAAGATTTGCAAGAAGTTCTGCTCGACCGTTTCGAGGGCCTCACGTTCTTCCCGCAGCCAAACAAGGGTCTCTGGAAGATGGCGGGCATCACATATCGTGACGAGATCGTGGTCTATCGGGTCATCACTTCCACAGAGGGCGCACGAGAATTCCTGGAAGAGTTCAAAACACAGTTGAAATCGGAGTTCGAACAAGAGGAGATCTTGATCGTCGAGCGTGACGTCGACACTCTGTGATCAGACGATTTCATTCTGCACTGTTGCCCATTCTGCCATGCCACACGCTACTGTCAGCGAACTTCCGCCGGCCGCTTATCACTGAAGACGCCCGACACCGTCGCGGGAAACTTTTTCTTGCGAGGGACAATCCCAGTGGCGGAGTCCGACTTCCCGAAAAGTCCCGGTTTTTCTGGAATCCTGACTAAGAAATCGGCGTCTCAGCCGTCAGTGACGAATAGAGGACGCCGTTTTCTCCCGGAAAAGACAATGACGGGCACCAACGGACACGCTGCCAACGTCGAATGGGTTCGATCCGTTCTGGATCAATATGAAGGTGCGCTGATTCGGTACGCGCAGCGGATTACGCGCGATGCCGAACGGGCTCGCGATGTCGTTCAAGAGACTTTCCTACGTTTGTGCAAGCAGGATCGTGCTGATTTGGACGGACATTTGGCCGAGTGGCTGTTTACGGTCTGTCGTAACAAGGCATTGGATGTCCAGCGAAAGGAATGTCGTATGGCGACTGTTGCTGATACCGAAATGGAGTTCGGCCAATCGGAAAGTTGTTGCTCGACCCCCAGCCAGATCGCCGAGCAGCGTGATTCCGCCGAACATGTGATTGGGCTGCTGGGCGAGTTGCCGGGCAATCAGCAAGAGGTCATCCGTCTGAAATTTCAAAACGGCTTGAGCTATCGCGCGATCAGTGAAATCACCGGTTTGTCGACATCGAATGTCGGTTATCTGATTCATGATATGAAACGCAGTCGCCTGCGGCTCGCCGTTAAACGAGGAAGTTACTGAACGGACTTGACATCGTCCATGGTTTCCGCAATCACAGAGGAATTCCGGTTTGACCGGGTAATCAGGAGCTTGATATGAACTCCAAACAAATCGATGCCAACGATCCACGGCTGACCGCCTATGTCTTGGGCGAGTTGGACGAGACGGACTGCCAGCTTGTCGAAGAGCATTTGCAGACGTGCGAGGTATCTCGTGCCGCCGTCGTCGAGATTCGAAAAACCGTTCAGACGCTCGAGGCTCAATTGGCGACCGAGCCAGCTCTGGAACTAACCGCTGAGCAGCGCAATGCCATTGAAGCGGCGTGTTTGTCGCAGTCGGATGTACCGGACACTGAAGCGAACGACGTTGCATCGACAGCCGACGATGAAGCGACCGTCGTCGCCGATTGTGCCGTTTCGTCGGCGATCCCGGTTCATCCAAAGCGACGCCATGCCGTGTGGGCGATGGGCCTTGCAACCGTGGCGATGGTGGTTGTGCCTGTTTTGATCGTTATCGCGATCGAAAATCTCACAGACACCCCGCAAATCGCCGTGAATGAAAATGGAGAAGAGTTTGCTGGCGAAGTAGCAATGTCTGAAGCGAAGGAGGCTTCGTCCGAGTCTCGGCACTCACCGGCCAACAATCTCTATCTTGCCTTGAAAACGATTAAGGGTTCGACCTCACATCGTTCCGACAGGCAATTACAAGACGAGTCATCTATTCCAAAGTTTGCAGAATTGGATTCGGAACAACGATTCGGCGACGGGGTGGTACGTTTTGACGGCGGTAAGTCGCAAGGTTCCAGCGTCTCATCAAGACGAAACGGTCGTGCGGCGCTTTCTTCCTCGGATTCCAATCCCAAGGATTTTCATGATTACATATTGGGAGCTCAGACGTCGTCACGTATTCGTGACTCCGAAGAATCCGCGAAGCGTCGGCCTTCCACACCAAAGGATGAAAAGAATGTTTCCGTCGGCTTCATTACGTCAGCTGGTAACGCACCTCTAACAAACAAACCAAACTCATTGTCGTCCGAAGGCAAACCACAGTCCGGTCGAGGGCGTGTGGTCCCGAAAAACGGCTCGATAAACGAAGACTTGAACGGGAACGGAGTGCTTGACTCATCCGGCTTTTCGAACAAGGCTGGCACAATCGTCGGCCGTACGTCAACTGCGCCGGAGAAGATTCCCGCTGGTGGCCGTCGGTCGACGGCGCAGCCTGCCGCCTCGAAGCGAACACTAGGATTGCTGAGTGAGGGAGAAGCGAAGAGGTCGGATGCAGCAAGTCTTGCGCAAACACCTGCTTCGAACGAGGGTCAGGCTGGTCAGAATGCGTCCGGATTTGCGGTGATTCGCTCTGAGCGACGAACGAAGGAATTTGTCCGTTATCGCCGACGGATTGAAGTGTACTACCAGGAACTCGAAGAAGGTCGTGGCCGACGTCGGCAAGCACAACCGTCAGGTCGTGAATCGTACGCACCGATCGTCGAGAACGAATTCCTGTCGCCCGTCAGCAATCCATTGTCGACGCTGTCGATTGACGTCGATACCGCGTCTTATGCCAACGTGCGAAGGTTTCTGAACCGATATCAGTGGCCGAATCCCGACGCTGTCCGCATCGAGGAAATGCTGAATTACTTTCACTACGACTATCCGCAACCGGAAGACGGCACTCCGTTCTCGGTCAGTATCGAGGTTGCAGCGTGTCCGTGGCAAGCGGGTCATCGATTGGCACGCATCGGCCTCAAAGGAAAAGAGATTCTGCGAGACCAACGTCCGCCCAGCAATCTGGTCTTTCTGTTGGATGTTTCGGGATCGATGCGCGACTCCAACAAATTGCCGCTCGTCAAGTCGTCGATGGAATTGCTGGTACAAGAGATGACCGAAGACGACCGCATCGCCATCGTGACCTACTCAGGCAAAGCGGGTGTGCGGCTGCAATCGACGACGGGGAATGACAAGGAAACAATTTTTGGCCTGATTCGCGGCCTGAACGCGGGCGGTTCGACGAACGGCGAAGCCGGGATCCAATTGGCTTACGATCAGGCTCTGAATCACTTCATCAAGGATGGGGCCAACCGCATCATTCTGTGCACCGACGGTGACTTCAACGTCGGTGTCAGTGGTGACAATGCACTGGTCAAGATGATCAAGAACAAGGCGCGAACCGGTGTCTTCCTGAGCATCTTCGGATTCGGCATGGGCAACTTGAAGGATTCGAAACTGGAACAACTCGCCGATAATGGAAATGGACACTACGGCTATGTCGACAACATCAACGAAGCCAGAAAGGTGTTCATTGAAGAACTGACCGGCACGCTCTACACCATTGCCAAAGACGTCAAAGTGCAAGTCGAATTCAATCCCGGGCGTGTCGGCGCCTATCGTTTGATCGGCTATGAAAACCGAGTGATGGCGGCCGAAGACTTCAACAACGACCGCAAAGATGCCGGAGACATCGGCGCCGGGCACACCGTCACGGCACTGTATGAGATCATTCCGCCCGGCAAACTACCGCCACTTCCTACCGTCGATGATCTGAAATACCAACCGAAACAGAAGAAGGACGGCGCCGCCAAACCGAAACAGGCGGGCGACGAAGAACCACAGGAATGGTCCGACGAGCTGTTCACGGTCAAATTGAACTACAAGCAACCAGACGCCGATCAAAGCCAACGCCATCGAGAATTCTCTGTCAAAGATCAGCCGGACGGCAAGCGAGTTCAACCGTCGCGGGATTTCCAATGGGCCGCGTCGGTGGCTTCATTCGGAATTTTGCTACGGCATTCGAAACACAGCGGCGACGCCAATTTCGCTCAGGTCCTCGAGATGGCTCTCGCCAGCAAAGGCCCCGACAAGTCCGGATATCGCCGCGAGTTTGTCGACTTGGTCTATTCCGCTCAGGCAATTCAAGCGCGTGAGCAGGGGCGGCGCGTTGAAACTCCCAAGCCGCTGGCACTCGACGCTGGACGCACCCGCGCCAAAGTCGGAAATAAGTATGCCAACCTACTGAAGACGATCGAAGTGCCGTCGGACTGGGAACGATACGGCACGTTCAACGAGTTCGGTCATTGGTCGGGCGAGAATTATTCGGGGCATAAGAGCTTGCCCGAAGCCTATTGGGTCTACGTGTACCCAAATTGGTTCCTGTGGCAGAATCAGACGGCGTCAAAAGACTGAGATGTGGTTGGTCACTTCGCCAATTCACCGCATCGGTCGAGAAACCCATAGCTGGTGTAATCGATATCCGACATCGGAATGAAGTACGTCCAGTCAGCGGCTTCATAAAGGATGACCTCGCGGATATCATCGCGGCGTGAAAGAAGATCGCAGATAATTTGTTCGCGCTTCGGACGGAAATTCTTGGCGTATGGGGCACGCAGCGTTTCCTGAGCTTCGTAAAAGAAGCTGCGCGGACCGCGGAACCTCGACCCATAGTTTGTCGCCAGCGCGCGGAAGCACTCTTTGAGATAGACATCGACGGGGCCGGGATCTGGGGCAAACCGAATGCCAAGAAAAACGGGTTCGACAG
>CAUZVF010000265.1:0-6926 GCA_963582955.1 Planctomycetota bacterium | reverse complement strand
CGACGTGCAGCAAGACGGCAGCGGCATTTGAACACGGTTTACGCTCGCTGTCGTGTTGGCGGTCGAAGTTGCCGACGGAAAACGGCTCGTTGAATGCCAACACCAATAAAAAACCCGGTTCCAATGAGAACCGGGTTTTCAATAATTCAATCTTCGCCGGCCACGGCTAATTCTTGCTTTTGGCGTCCCACCACCATCGGCCTTGCGGCAAGTCGGGGGCGCGATGCTTCTCAGCCAGGTAGCCCAACCGTTGGCCCAACTTGGCCGATTTGACAAACGATCGCACGTCCGCGCGAACTCCGCCGGCAACCTGAACGACAATGTCCTTGCCGCGATACACACGATGGTTAACGACTGATTCGATCACCATCGGTGCCTCGTATTCAGCCGGACGATACGCGCCGCCTTTGGCGAACACGCCCAAGTCCCAACCGATACGGCCGCCAATTCGCTCGTGCTGAAACATTGCCGATACCAGCGCCAAATCAAAGATGTTTTGCATGTCGGCAAACACCGAATCACGCTTCGACAGTTCGGCGTAATGATTGGTAAAATTCTGAGCGAACTGTTGGTTGGTGGCATCCGCCTTTCCGGTATCGATTTGTTTTCCTTGTGACGTAATCAACTGGTTCGTCGATTGGCACAGCACGGAAGCTCCCTGGATTTCAAACACATTATGGTCTTCGCTGTGCAGGACGGCGTCGTATTTCATCGAGAGCCACCAGCGTAACGCGTCGAGCTTCGATGACTTTTGTTCGTTCACCGTCAACAAATCGAAGATACAGGGAATTCCCGTCCCGCCTTCGAGCCTGTCGACCCCGATCAGTTTCATGCGGTAATCGGCCTCGACGATGACACGAGCCGCACGCGAATTATGAGGAATCCCGTAGATGACGATATCTTGAAGCCCCAATTTTCGCTGCAGTGTGTCGACCCAACGCCGCACTTGAACTCCAGCACTCAGCGGTCCGCGTGCATTCGATTGTTCGACAAACACCCGCAAATCTCTTAGTCCTTGTTGTCGTGGATTGATTGAACAGCCGAATTCCTTCATTCCGCCATCCGCGAACGTCCGCAGTACGGTGACCAAATCATCCAGTTGCAAAGTCGGCTTGCCGCTGTCGACTCCGACAGGAATACCGTTCTCGTTATAGCGCCACGCTTCGGCTGGACCGGCGATGGCAATTTCGTTTTCCTTGGGATACACGAAGATGTATCGAACCTGCGACAAACCTGCCAAGTGTTTCATCGTCTCGACGACCGATTCGCCATTTCTTAGCCGGCGTGCGATTTCCTTTTCCAGACGCGTCAGCGAAACGATCCGTAGTTCGCTCGGAGCTGCCATGTCGTCATTCAAATCGGCCACCCGGGCAGAAATTCCGAGATCATTCAAACGTCCCGAGTGCTCCTCGCTGGTCAATCGGCCCAACAGCCCGTTCGGATGAACGATGACGCCGGTCTGGAAGAAGTCCATCGTTCCGCCGTCACCGTCGATTTCTTCCCATGGCCCCGTTGTTTCATTCAAGATCAAGTCCATCAACGGTTGCGGATCGACTTGTGCACCGCCAGACAGTGCCATCTGAGTCGCACGTTGGCCACGGGCACGCACTCGGTTTTCAGCAATCGGCATCTGGCGAATGGCTGAAAGTGCCGCTCCGAATTCTCCAGATTTCATCTGAGCGTCGGCGACCACGTACAAAAGTTTGGTCCGTTCCTTCGCGTCGGCCACGGATCGCGCCACTTCCAGAGCCGGTCCGAATTCTCCAAATTCAAGATGAGCCTTGATTCTCGCGAGATGGCCGGCTGCGGTGTCCACTGATTTGACATCCGTGATACGGTTGGATTTGTCCGCGGCAACGCTGTCTTTGTTGGCTGCCGCGGCCGTTTTCGTGGCTGGCTGCTGCTGGTCAACTTCGGTTACAACCGGCTTCGTTTCGGTGGCTTGCGACGGTTCCGCGATGTTCGCGGCATCCGTCGGCGCTACTTTCCGAGCGGGTTGGGTCGCAACATCGGTGTTCTGTTTGTTGGAACCCGCGGTGTAATACAGGGCTCCAATGATCAAGCCGAAACAGGCGGTCGCAACCACAACTGGTAAGGCACTGGCTCCGAGTCGATTTCCCATTGCCGATTTCGAAGGGGTCCGGCGAATCAACATCGTACACATCTCCTAATTGGTCAAATCGTGACCGGCCAACGCAAAGTGAGTTTCAGTGACAGTTGTTATAAACGGAACTAACCAAAAATGGTAAACGTGATAGTTCGAAATTCTGATCAATCTGGGTGCTTTGGGAACAAATTGGCAGAATTAGCGGCTATTTGGGGACATTTACTTAGCATCGTCCAACGCGCTAACCACGTCAAGGATTTTCCGAGATTTCCAGGGTCCCCAGGTTTTCGTGATTGGTTCCGTCGAAAGAATTCGGACAGGCGATAGAATACGTCTCAAAGTCTCCAGCAATCGGCTGGCTGCGTCATTCGTTGGGTTGTTTTAACGGTATCGTTTATAGGGAATAGCGTCTCGTGCCCGAGCTTCCGGAAGTAGAAACGATGGTCCGTGGGATTCGCCCATCCATCGAAGGGTTAGAGCTTGCCGGGGTTTACAAATGCCGTTGCCAATGCAAACCGATCCTGATTGAACCCACGTTGCGGCGGATTCAACGACAAACACGGGGCCAGCGTGTCGTGACGATTTACCGATTGGCAAAACGTGTCGTTATTGAACTTTCGTCCGGCGATTCATTCGTCATCGAGCCTCGCATGACGGGGATGATGTTGCTTTCCGATCCACCCAACCCTGCGTATCTGCGGCTGGAATGGCGGCTGCGCGGAAATGGCACGAACCGGTCGCTCTGGTTTTGGGACCGCCGCGGACTGGGAACCGTGCGGCTGCTTTCGAAATCCGAAATGGCAAGTGTTTTGGGTCCCTCGCGTCTGGGACCTGACGCGTTGGCAATGACGCTGGATGAATGGAAATCACGATGTGCTAAGACTGGCCGCGAAATCAAAGTCGCGCTACTCGATCAAAAACTCGTGGCGGGCATCGGTAACTTGTACGCCAGCGAGATTCTCCATCTGGCAAAAATCGATCCCACCGCCCGATCGAACGAATTGAAGCCACGCCAACTGCGGCGTCTTCATGCATCAACGGCCGAAATACTGAACTCGGCAATCCGGTACGAGGGATCAACGTTGAACGACGGCACTTATCGCAATGCACTGAATAAAACTGGGAGTTACCAAAACTCGCACCGCGTCTACAATCGCGCCGACGAGATTTGTCCGACGTGTCATAAGGCTCCCATTCAGCGGATTGTGCAGGCACAACGCTCGACATTTTTTTGCCCCCATTGCCAACGGGTTTGACCTTGCTTGCAACGACCGCGAAAATAGAGCCACTCGCAAATGACATTTCTGCTTAATGATCTTGTCGGTGGATTCTGACACCTGGGTGGTGCTAATCGATTATGTCGTACCGCGCACTAAAACGAATGATTGGCGAGACCAACTTCGAGTTGAAGTGTCTCATCATGTTCGGAGCGGGTTTGACCGTGCTGGCGACGGCGACGTATGCCCTGTATTCGTGGCAGACGACCGATCTTGTCGAGAAACAGAATCTCCGCACGGCACGGCAGCTTGCGACCGTCACGCTCTATGAAAAGCATTGGAAATACACGGAGGGCGACACTCCCGTCGCACCGATTATCGAAGAATTCGCGGCCGCGATGCGTCCCAAGGAGTTTCGTGATTACAAATGGAATATGTATCACAGCGACCCCACTTCGGCCGACACGTTGAACCGGCCCGAAGACGGACAGGGCTACGAAGCCATCGAGGAATTGCGCCACAAAGTTGCGTTGGGCGTGACCGAGATTGTCAAGAAAAACGCTGAACGTGACGAGTACCGTTACTTCGGAGCCCAGCTCGCGTCGAAAAACTGCCTCGGCTGTCACTGGCACAAGGAGCGTGAAATACGAGATGGAACGACAGAGACGGTCAAAGAAGGTGAAATGATCGGTGTCGTCGAGATCATTCTTCCCTTGGCCCAGATGGAAGCCGCCAAGCATCGTGGCATCGCGTTTGTAATTACCGCCGAGTTTATCAAGGTTGTCCTGGCTTTGGTGGGAATCTACCTGATTGTGCGTTACGTGATTACCAAGCCGGTGTTGTATCTCAAGAAAGTCAGCGAGGCGATCGCGCACGGCAACCTCGACATGCGCGCCGACATTCGAACCGGCGACGAATTCGAAGAACTCAGCCATGCATTCAACCGCATGCTGAGGCACCTCGTGACAATTCAAGAAGAGTTGCGCGAAGTCAATGCCGACCTCGACGGCAAGGTCGACGAATTGGCTCAGGTCAACTTGAAACTCTACGAGATGAATAACCTGAAAAACGAATTCCTGGCCACCATGAGCCATGAACTCAGGACACCGCTGAATAGCATTCTTGGATTCAGCGAAGTCCTAAGCAATGCGGATAATTTGGATGAGAAACAGAATCGGTACGTGGCCAATATCCAGACTTCCGGCAAAAACTTGATGGCACTGATCAATGACGTATTGGACGTGGCCAAGATCGAAAGCGGTAAGATGGAAGTCCATCCCGTCGAGTTTTCGATCGGCGATCTTGTCGAACGTCAAACCGGCACAATGGCCGCGCTTGTCGAACAGAAGAACATCGAGCTGACCTGGGATTTCGACGATGACATGCCGGTCCTCATGCAGGACGCCGGAAAAATTCAACAAATCGTCAATAATCTGTTGTCCAACGCCATCAAGTTTACTCCCGAAGGCGGACGCGTCCGAATCCACGCGGGATTGTTTGACTCAGAAACCTTGGAATTGTGGGTTGAAGACACGGGAGTCGGCATACCGCTGGAAGATCAAGAATCGATCTTCGAAAAATTCCGTCAGGGAACGACAACTCCCGGCCGGCAGGGCGCGCTGACACGCGAATTCGAAGGCACCGGGCTGGGCCTGTCGATTGTGAAAGAGTTGGCGAGAATTCTTCAGGGAGAAATTCTGCTCGATAGCGAGTTTGGAAAGGGCAGCATGTTCACGCTTCGGATTCCGATTTGTCTTGACGAAGAGCCGCTAGATTTCGACGAAAACACAACGTCACAACTCGTGGGCCTCAATCGGCTAAAGCCCGAGGACATCGGCATCGCCGGACTCAGCACGGAATCGCGGATGGAAGAGGCAAACCGTCCAGGTTAGAGTCTTTTATTGAGACATCCGCGCATCTTTGTGTCGCCTTTCGCTCCGCGAAAGTGGCGCTACTTTCGCGGAGCGAAAGGCGACTTTGGTTGCGGCTTCGCCGCGGCTGCCGCGATTTCCGCGACAAATGTGTTGACCGCATTCCAAAAGGCCATCTCCGAGAAATCATTGTGGCCGGCATTGGAAAGGCCGACGAACTTCTTTTCAACACCGTTGGCCGACATCGCCGGAGCGGCCTCGAACAACTTCTGTCCCATCTCGAATGGGACGAACGTATCACGGCGGCCGTGCAGTTGCAGAATCGGGCAGGTGACTGAGCGAATCCGTTCAGTAGACGGATATCGGTCAAGCAGAATCAATCGCACCGGCAGCCACGGATGATGGTATTCCGCCGCATCCGTCATCGACGAAAACGTGGCCGCCAAGATGAGGCCCTTGGGCGTCTCGCCCGCGTCACACACGTCGCGGGCTAACCGAATTGCCACGGCCCCGCCGATCGATTCTCCATAGATGATAATCCGATTCGGTTTAACCTTGCGTTCTGACGTGACATAGTCCCACATCCGTTGAGCGTCCGCGGCAATCGTGTCTTCAGTCGGACTTCCAGGATTCTCGCCGTAGCCTCTGTAATCGAAAATGAAAGTGTCGGCATCCAACCGGGCAAAACTCTCACAGTCATGGATACGGCCGATTCGGTTTCCGCCGTTTCCATGAAAAAACAGCACCAACGGCCGGCCTTCCGAAAGGCACTGATCACACTCTGCCCGGTCCTTCGCCGAATGATCATGCGGCAAAACGTGCCAGCCATGCAGAGTTAGCCCGTCGTCAGTCGTCACCTGAATATCATGGACGCGGCCGCGTGACCGTTTCGCATCCTCGGGAAGAATCTTGTTGACGCGGGTCGGGAGATAAATGAGCGACCGCTGAAAAAACGCGACGGCAATCACGATCAACAAATAATAAATGACTAACCGCGCGACGATCCGCTGAACGGTTTTCTTCCAACCCAATCCGCTAAAACTGGGGTAGATCCAACGCCGCCATCGCGCTGTACTTTCGTCTTCGGCGGGTTGTTCCCCAATCGGTGACTCGGCATCAACCATCGGATTGTCTTATCCCGGATTACTTGGGCGAGCGGTGCACGTCACGCGACTGGTTCGAGAACCACCGTGTGACACCAACCGGCCGCTCGCCGACAGACTGTTTTTCTGAGGTTGATGTGCTGACGATTCAAATAAAAGGAGCCTTCACTTTGTCAGTTCGTTTCAATTCATAGACCGGCAATTTCCCGCCGGAATCTTCAAGAATCCTCTTCCGCGCCCGCTTAATTCGCTCGGGCGCTTTCGCGGCGACCGTCTTTGCAAACGGATCGCTGGATTCCAGATCGAACAAACGCGGGTGTTGCCAATGGATGTTTGAAAAGTACCAATTTCGGTCGTCGGTGTACCAGACTGAATTGCTGTATCGGCAAGTCAGATACTCGCGGGCTTCGAAATGGCGGCCTTCGATCAGATCGAGCAAGTTCTTTCCATCGACGCCGTCGCGTGGTTGAGCGCCCGCCACCGCGCAGACGGTTGCCGGAATATCCAAGGTGTAAACGAACTCTCGGTACCGTTTGCCGGCACCCGTTCGGCCGGGATGTCGCACTAACAGGGGGATATCCATCGTCCCCGGATACAAACACGCGGCCGGCTTCCCTGTCACTTTTTC
>CAUZVF010000264.1:0-6939 GCA_963582955.1 Planctomycetota bacterium | reverse complement strand
CAGGAACGAAGGCCACGTTTTACAGTAGCGGAGACGCGACGGCTTCGATTCAGATGCACGATGCCGCCTCCTTCGACGATCAGGGCAGCATCGAGATTCCGGACGGAGTTGTCGTTCGGCAGATGACCTCACCATCGTCGCCGGACAATCCCTGGTTGTTTGCCGTGTACTATAAGGGAACCAAAAAGCATCCCAAGGAGGCAGTGACAAGAATCAACACGGCCACAAACACACCATCACCGCAGATTCAGCAGCGGGGAGAACGGTTACCGAGCCGATTTCTGGAGCCTTCCGATGTTGCCACGTCACCAAACGGCGATATTGTGTATTTTCGTCAAAGTGGGCAGAACAGGCACGTTGGTACCTGGCAGGCCGATAAAGATCCGGATGACCCGAGTGCGGCGTTGGACGTTCGGCAACTGAAACTTGCGAAAAACTATGGGTATGTCCCAGGTCCGTTCGGACAGCAGGTTGGGCTCGGGAGCGGCATGTTCGATGCGTCATTGCGAATGCTGTCCATGCAAATGCCTTTTGAGCCAAAAGCCTGGTTCCGAACTCGACCGTTGCTGGCAGGCTATCACGATGGACAATTGGTGATTGGTTCAGCTCAAAAAGCTGTCAAATATGCCTCACTGGCATTGCCCACGGACTGGTACACCCAGAAACGTCGCCCCTTCGGATTTCGCTATGATCCGAGACAGCGGTTTCCAACAGTATCCTCTCCGAATTCTCCGTTTGAACGAACCATCGCGGACGACAAGCGAGGATTGGTGATTGCCATCTTCAATAAACATCTTGTGGTACTGGCCATGGCTAAAGTCCCGGTACCGGATTTCCCGCGCATGATCCCTGTCAATCGACCAACCACGTTCTACGTTGATCACGAGACTGAGTTCCCAATGTATGGTCTGCGGGACGATCTGATTGTTCGCTTTCCGTTTCTGACCGCGACTGATGTTAAGAGCAAGGCATTGACCGTTCTCAGAGGCGATGCCGATGATGACCCAAAGATCGACAAACACACGTTTCGCTGGAAACCGACGATCAATCACCTGGGAAACAGGTTCGTCAAATTGAACTGTGAATTGCCGGGTACGGCACCCGATGCAATCCGCGGATCGGTTTGGTGGTGGAATCTGCAGGTGGAACACCTTTCGGCGAACGTGCCGTTCTACGTCGATGGGATCGCTACCCACGAAAGTGGGACGCAATTCATCGCATGGGGAGTTGATGACAAGCAGGGCTCACCGGTCGTTGCAATCGTGGACACAGTGACTGGAAATGTTGTGGAGCAAATTGCAGTGGAAGAACCCGTGCTGTCCGCTGCGATCGATGATCAGGCAATTTACGTGTGCTACGACCGGGCCCGTCCCATGCGCCCCGGAACGCAGGGGAGACGAGACCACAAAGTGCCAACGGAAATTGTCCGTTTCGACAGACGGTCAGGCAAGTCGACTCATCACGTACCGATTGGCCAGCACGGGTGGTACCTGCGATCCATGGCGGGAAAGTTTCTGGCTGTGGAAACTGCAGGCAAGGGACTACGCCGATTTCAGCTTCCGGATATGCAGCCGAGCGATTCCCTGAGGCCTAAGTCGCGATTCGTGTTCGGCGAATTCAAAGACGGCTGGCTGTGGGACGGGATCGTCTGGGACCGTCAAATGCAAACGCCGACACTGCTGCTGATGCCTGAACAGTTTGGCCCTGTTCCCAACAGATTGTTTGAAACCAACACGACGATGGTCAAGGCCGGCACGGATGGATACGTGCAGGCGATCCCGTCGGGTCACGCTCCAGGACTTTGGACAGACGGCAATTTGATTAATCCAGCTGTTGTCCCATGTTTTGATTACGCCGGAACAATTGCGCTGTGGGCATCACCGCGATTTCCGGTGATCGACCTCTATGCCGATTCACTCGTTAGTCCTGCAAAGAAGCCGGTCGAGTATCCGCTGATCCGCGGCCAACGCTACAACTTCAGGCATGGAGAGCCGATGATGAAGACCATGCTCGCGTCGGGGCCCGGCTTTGTTCTCACCGCAATGTTGGGAAAAGTCTATGGAATTCCGTCGGCCGACCTGTTTCCTGATGTGACGCCGTTTGGCTTCCTGCCATTGCAATCCACCATGACTCTGAATCGATCGGGGGCGACCGAACTGACTTATGCGGCCCCCGGAGCGACGAGCTACTCACTCACGCTGTTTGTCGGCCCGGAGAGGAGTTTTCCAAATTCCAGCATCTCGGCGAAATCCGCGAATGGTGCATTCTCAATCGACCTGCAGAGCAACCCCGCCTTGATGCAAGCCGCCATGGATCAAAGTCAGGCAAGGTCTTTAGAGGCAGCAAAGTTGCGGCTACAGCAGCGAACGGAATCATTCACGCAGCTCGTCGGTCGTGCACCAGCAGGACTCCCGATAATCGTCAGAGCAACGGTCACGGCAACTCATCCTGACGGCCAGCGGACGGGTCTGTTTCACAGCTATCTGGTGGAAGTGCCACTGTCTGAATTTGACCGGTAACTGCTTCGCCCGGGTGGCAATATCGCGACGAAATTGTCGGTGTCTGGGGGGCGCAAGAAAAACCCCACGGTCGCGGATTTCGCTAGATGACCCGTGGCATTTATTGCAAAATCCCAAGAATCTCATCAGTTTAACCGAGACAGACAAGGTCATCCGATAGAGTGCGAAACCTAAGAACTCTTGATCTCAGTGGAAAGCAAACTGACGCGTTCAGGCAGCATCCGCACGTTCAGGAATCTTCAGTTACGAAGCGGTCGTAGGTGGTAGCCCTATCTGTGAGGGCTCAAAACGACCTCGCCACTCTTGCCGAAGCTCCAGGTCGCGTTCAGGTGGACGGCTAGCACATCGAGTGCAATGTCGAGTGGCAGCGGTCGCAGCTTCAAACCGGTTTTGCGATTGGCAAGTTGCATGAGACCGGACTCCAGCCTGACGATGACGCCGGATTTGTCGCGGATTTCCGTCAAGATCGCAGCAACGGATTTGTCTCCGATATCGAATGTTAACAGTTGTCGTGATTTCGCCGCAAAGGTTTTGGGATACTTCTTTCGACGTTCAAGACGCTGCTTCGACTCGCGGTGAAATCTCGCGAGTGTTGCCGGATCTCCAATCACAACAAGATTGCCATCCGTTTTCCAATTCAGCCCAGTTTCGGCGAGCATGAGAGTCATCGTCAGCGCCAGCGATTTGTCTGACAACTCCAGATTGATTTTCTCATCGTTATGCTCAAACGGCGCAACGACGATGCTGATGTTGTGCAGTTCACTCAGCTCCGCACAAACGTCGTCCAGTCGAGTGTCAGAGAAATCGGTATCGGAATCCTTTTCAAGAACAGTAGCCAGCGGATTGTCTTCCAACTGCAGTCGTTGCATATCAATCCGCTGGTGGCGATAGCCGGCAATCGTCGCATCCAGTGCGGCTGTCAACTTCTTCGGAGCAAACACGATGGTGTTGTCGACGACTCTCCAGACGAGCCCGACTTCTCGCTCGATGATCGAGAGCACAAGGTACGCCGGTACGTCGTCGAGTAGGAGATTCAAGCCTCGGTCGGGAACCTGATCCGACCAAAGAGTCAATATGCTGACGTTGTGCAGTTCGCTCATGAACTCGAGTGCCTTTTGCCAGGGCGTGTCCTGAAACTCGACTTCCATTGCTTGTGTCGCGAAACTCTGCAGTTGCGTTGCGCGCGCCAGTGTGGTACGCACTTGATGCCGCACGGCATGCGCCTTCTCCGGTGGCCCAATCCAAAGGATGTCGGGATTCAGGAAGAACGCACGGCTGCGCGTTTGTGCCAGAGTTGCCTCAAGCACCTCTAACCAGGTGCCTGACATTTTCAGAGTGATCAGCGATTTGTCTTTGAACGTGGACTCGTCGATCCAGAGCGGCAAATGAACCGTCTCTGTCAAAATGCTCACAGCGACTTCCGGCGGAAACGACTTGAAATCTACCGATGTGTGCGTCGCCAAGTACATTTGGCGGCGTTGTGCGTCTGAAATGCCAATCGAGCGGACAAAGTACGAAAACCGGTCCGGGTACTGGTGTTTGATCAACGTGCGGATCAGCCGAGTACGTTGCCTGGAATCGCAACGGTCAAACAATTCTCGCTGTGCAAACAACGCATACTGAGCATGGAGCCGATGTGATTTAATGTGCTGCACGAGCTTGTTCTCGAATTTGTCCCGAGTCGTCTGTTTGATTCCGGTTGCCGTCTTGTAGATCAAGCTGGCTACCAAGCAGAGACGCCGCCATCTTTCGTTACGGTGAACGTCCTTTTCGGCGAGCAGCGGCTCGACTATGGAAAGATCGATGGCCTTCGTGTTGACCGTCCGTAGAGCTTCCATGTAGGCATATCGATACAGGGTGGCATTATCCGGGTCGTCCGCAATCTTCGTCTTCCATTCCACCGACGGGTCGTCCGCCTTTTGCGACTTCACGATTGACTCGATGAGCCCAAACCAGAATTCTCGCTTTGGCTGCCAATCAAAACGAGATGGCTTATTTGCCCGCGAGCGGTACTGCTTGCCGACCTCCCAGTACGCTTTGTAGAGGCCGCGGCTCTTCAAGTTATGGTCTGCGAAAGTGCGGTTAAGCAGTTGGCGAACCGATTCCCCCTCGCGCAGCGGCCAGCGATACCGTGCCAATCGCGCGAGATGATCCGAGGAATACATGCCCTTTGTGGGAGGACGAACCGTGGGACGCTGAGGGCTGCTGTTTAACAATGCCAGTGTTCCGCCCACGAACGCTTGCATGTCAGTTTGCTGCCGAGACGCCCGATCTGAAACGGCCCAAAGAAATGCAAGCAATTGACGTTCCGTCCACTCCGTGAGCGGACGAGTATCTGGTTGCCCGTCTTTATCCTGATGGACTTCTTTCTCGGCCGCCTGTGGGTCCGGCTGCTTGTCGTGAGCTTTGCGTTGATGAACTTCCTGATCGACCCGCTTATTCCGCTCCGGATCAACCTGTTGAGCAATCAGTTGTTGAGACTGCGAACGAACGCCCGGCAAGATGACCGTGGACAAGCCAATCATCACGGCCACGCCCAGAGCTGACAAGCGCACGCGACGTCGCAGCGAAGAGTCCATGATTCGCTTCAAGCGACGGGCCAACGGATGCGCACCCTGCATGATGCCTAACGTCAACCCGGCGTTTTCGCGTCCGTTAAGTCGGGCAGCGACCAGCAGTAGCGTCCGACAATATCCATCGTCGCTGGTCACGTTGTGGGACAGTAACAAGTCGTCGCAGCAGTCTTCCCGTGTGCGCCGCAGGGCTCCGTTGATCAGCCAGGCCACGGGATGGAACCACCAGACAACACAGGTGACGATTTGCACCCAATTGATCCACGGGTCGCCGCGTTGCAAATGTGCCAGTTCATGTGCCAGGATCGTCTCTTGGTCTTGACGGCCAAGATCGTTCAACGCGCTGGGTACGATCACGGTCGGTCGAAAGACTCCGAATGCCAGTGGTGATTGAACGTCGTTCGAGATCAAAAGTCGCGTCCCGCAACGCAAACCAAACTGCCTGCGTTGTTCAGCGAACAAATCAATGAGTCGCCCCGGGCGGACGGGCTCCGCGTTCTTGACCAATCGACGCAACGACCACAGTTGTCGGAAGGTCCAGCCAGTACAAAACGCGATGCCAACGGCATGAAGCAGCATCAGCCAGACTTTCCATGTTGCCAATTGCGTCATTTCGTCAGTTTCCGACGCGGACGGTATTTGTGCCGCCTCGACGGATGTTTTCGTGCCAGACGCGGTTGCGACGGATGGCTCTGTCGAATGTCGCGACATTCTCACCGCCGGCGGTTGTTGGCTGGTAGCCGCAACGCGCCTGTGGTCTGCCGTTGGCTCAGTGTTCGCGCGTGGAGTCCTCAGCGGCGGTTCCTTCTTCCGTTGTTCGTTTCGGTTCTCAGCGACCGCAGCGCGGCGAACCAGGCGCGTATCGTGTCTCGAATCCGAGAAACGCCTGCGACTGCCGCGGTCGTGCGTCTTTGCCTGAGATTGCGGGAAGTTTGCATCGACTCGGCTGAACACACCGGTTGGGGCCGACCAAAGCGGCGGGACAGCGAACTTGGCGAGCGCAATGACCAGAATCCAATAGCGGACTGGTGACGGCCAGCGACGGAAAACACCGACGACACACAGGGCCGCCAAGCCAATCAATGCGGATTGCCACGCCGAGTGTGCGACATAGGCCCACCAAACATCGGCCATGTGTTCAAGCGGGGCGAGTGCGGCGTTCATGGACGGTGCCTCCCCCCGCGCTTGCTGCGCAGGTTGTCGATGAGTTCCTGAAGCTGGTCCAGTTCTTCCGGAGTCGGCGGCTGGGTTTCATACAACGCCGAAACCATGGCCAGCCCATTGCCCGCGAAGACACGTTTCACCAGATCGGAGACAACACGACGATACGTGCCGGTTGGTGGCACTGTCGCCCGAAACACGTACGCCTTCCCGACCGATCCTTTTTTTCGTTTGACAAGCCCCTTTCCCTGGAGTCGCTTGAGCAGCGTGCTGGCCGCCGCGTGCGTCATCGGACGGTAATCCTGCATCGCCCCTCGTATCTCACGGACGGTCAGATTACGCCGCTTCCACAAACAAGCCAGCACATCCAACTCGGCGTCCGGCAAATTGTATCCTGACTTCGCGGTCATTCTGTGTCCCAAACACTCGTTGGATACTAACCCAAAGCGCAAGCGAGGGCATAAGCTGCGACGATTTCCTCGGTTGCGATATTTGAAGCCGCGGAGCGGTGACAACAAAAAGCCTGGGGCGTGAGACCAATGGCACTCACTTTAGATGCAACATTCGGGAAACCGTTGATGGGGGCCAGGAACCTAACGGTTCCCGCTAGCCTGGTATTTTGAGCTTCATTGCTCTTGGCTAGCGGGAACCGTTAGGTTCCTGGCCAAAACGGATAACTGTCCGAC
>CAUZVF010000263.1:0-6966 GCA_963582955.1 Planctomycetota bacterium | reverse complement strand
GAAATCCGGTGGCAGCGTGAAGGTAGTATGCCGTTCGAAGACTGGGGTGTCAAAACTGACGGCGGCGCACCGTGGATCGAATGGTACGACCTCGAAAAACTGCTTCGTGCGTTCGAGCCGTCCGTCTTTGATGTGGTGCTGCACTTCGATTTCCACGACAGTGACTTTAACTGGTTCGACCTGCAGCTCGCATCGCGTGTCGCGGAAGTGTGACCACCTGATTGGGAGCAAGGATGCTGCAATTAGCTCGGAAAACCAGATTGGGGCGGAGGATTCTCGGAGCGTCTCCACATACAGTGATTAAAGAAGATCCGCCCCATCATTCCCCAACACCTGTTTACACGCTCGATGACGCTGACGTTGTGATGGGGTTAAAAGACCCAATCGCCTTGCACCATCAGATCAGCCGACAAATCACCGGTGTTCCCGGAGAAGCCGCGGAGTTGGCCTATAAAAATGACTTGATGCCGATTCCCCAGCCAGAACAACTCTGGACAACAGAATCTGAAAAGATCATTCACCAGACGTCGAAAGAACTAGTCGACTTATTGGACACGTACCAGCCCGAAGAACTCGGCGGCCACATCGCATTCCTCGACCACGAGTTCATGACCAAATACCTATATCAAAACACGTTGCGCGTCGTCCGATGCCATGAGATGTTAAAGTCGCAGGGCTTGCAGCAAGGCAGCATCCTGGAAATTGGATCCTACTTTGGGTCGTTCGCGCTGGCCTTCAAACGTTTGGGTTACGAGGTAACGGCTGTTGACCGATACGATTCGTACGGTTCAGCATTTTCAGGTTATATGGATCTCATCAAGCACGAGGGGATCAACGTCGTATCCACTTCGCGTGAAAACGAGCACGACATGACCGCGTCGCTCGGTGAATTCGATGCCGTGATCAGCATGGCCGTCGTCGAACATATTCCGCACACGCCGCGTCTGTTTCTGAAGATGCTCAAAGACCACATTCGCCCAGGCGGCATCGTCGCGATGGACACACCCAACGTCGCGCGGTGGTGGAATGTCCAACACCTGTCGGAAGGGCAAACAGTTTTTCAAGATTTGTCCAGCCAATTCCATTGCACCATTCCTTACGAAGGCCATCACCGTGAATACACGGGCGCCGAAATTGAATGGATGCTTAACGAAATGGGATTTGAAGGAACTAAGATCGACTATTTCGACTTCAACCTGCTTCAATTCCAAGAGGTCGACCGGCCGCATATTCGATGTTTCTTGGATGTCGTCACGAATCCGAAAGTTGCCGACACAATTCTGGCTAGCGGAAAAGTGCCGTTGGACGAATGCTAACTCATGTGATAAGCATCGATTTTGACAATGCCAGGATAAAACCGCATGACGAAACGTTCGGAATTTCATCGGTTCCTTCTCGACGAACATTTTCCGCAACCGCATGTCTTCGCGGTCGTCAGTTGGGGGTGCGCGGCAACCAACTGGATCGCGAAGGTCTTGAATTCACATCCTGAAATCTTCTGTGTCCACGCCGGCAACTTTTTTTGGCAAACGTTTGGAAATGCGCCGTCGGTTGACGGAGTCGAGTATCTGGAAATCATTGCCCTGCAGGGCTCGGCATCGATCGCCACCGGGGATGTGCATGGAGTCAGCCGGGACTCGATTGCGGATCTCCAGCACCATTTCGGCGACAATTTCCGGGCTGCCATCGTCATCCGCGAGCCCATTCCGAGGCTGTTGTCACAACTGGCATTGTTTGACAAATTCGCGAAGTTTCGAACCTGGGATATTGGACATATCGACCAAGTGATCCGTGAATTGGAACTTGAACTCCCCAACGAGTCCTACGAAACCAAGCTATTCGTGCATGGCGTGACGATGTTGAACGCAATCACGGAGGAATGCGAGATCGCCGAGGTGTACCGTTCAGAAGATCTCACGTCGAATGCCACGCATCTGACTGGTTTTGCCAGCAACTTAGTCGGTGCCAAAGTCGAATTGACTCACGAATGGGCGGAAGTCTGTATTCGTATGCGAAAAGTAAACTCTCATCGGGGACAGACATCGAAAACACGGTCGCTTCAGGATTGGCAATTGAAGGTGATTAACAAAGTCGTATTGCCCGAGTCTTGGCGGCTGTACGAGGAGTACGGTTATCAGACCCCGGAGTTCGTCACGGCGAAAGGTTCATCTAACTACCAATCGGCGGCGGCCTAAGGACCATGTACGCACGATGCCAAGTCTGACGTTTTATTCACTTACGGAACGGACACGAGCATGTCATTTCGCAGCGGGATCCGCCAGAATTCTGGCCGCAATAAAATGTGGATGAAGTTGAAAACATACGCTCTGACTGACTAGCTAGGGTGGCTCAGTTATTTAAACTCGATCAAGTTTGATGGCAGCGGTTTTTGTCACAACTCGTTATGTATCAGCGTGACTACTATGACCCGATCTTGACAAATTGTGCTCAAAGCGAACTTCTGAGCCGCCGTGACTGACCAGCAAGCCGGTATCCATCCAAGTTACTGTAATACAATAATACAAGTTCTTGATTGGGCACGCGGTTCGATGCTGAAGAAAACGATCGAACTGAGAATGTTCCAAACCGATCGGAGCTGGTTTCCTGCCTTTCTCAACAAATAGCACAGTAGCCACCGATTCGATGACGAAAGTGGCCCAAATCGACGAAGTCAAGATCATTTAATTCACTGTATTCATCCGACATTGCCGCGCAACTGGTCTTGATTTGGACCAAGAAACAACGATTTGTCAAAGAATCGATAACTACAGTTGGCGGTTAGTTCCACAGACTGTGAGAGACGGGCAACATCGCATTGCTTCTTGGAAAGAATGTTGAATTCCCGCGATGATTCAAAGTTACAACGGAGTTTAACAACAGAGTATCTTTACATGCCTCCCTATGCTACTCATTTGGGATGATTACGATGGACACCGAACTCCCTAGAATTCGACTATCGACTTTTTACGATCACAGCACTCACGCGTCGTGTCGTATTAGCGATGAATCAATTGAATTCGGTACGCCTACGGAGCAATGGAGCTTTGCAATATCATTTCCGACAATTATCGAGTCGCTCGGCGGTGATGGATTCACCGCACCGATTTTAATCCGAGTTAATGCAGCAGTTTCGCGGGGAGCGATCGGCGTAGGATTTATCTCACTATCACTCAACAAGTATGTGACAAGCGAACCACAACTCGCCGCAGGTCACGATAGCGATCACATCGACATTTTGCTGGACACTTTTTTGAGCGAACCTGTTTTGATGATACGGAATGTCGCGGCTAATGGTCCGTCCGCGGGTACGATAAACAGCATCGAAGTGATTACAGTTAATACTGATCGTTGCAAACATGTGCTAATTCATCAGATGGGTAAGGTCGGATCAGTCTCCATAGAAAACAGTCTCAGACTGGCGGATTCCAAATTACCGATCACACGGCTGCATATGCTCTGCAACGAGAGTCTCGCAGAATTGTCATCGCTGCAAAGCCTCAAACC
The DNA here is from genome assembly GCA_963582955.1 of Planctomycetota bacterium. Classification (GTDB taxonomy): domain Bacteria; phylum Planctomycetota; class Planctomycetia; order Planctomycetales; family Planctomycetaceae; genus CAUZVF01. The sequence goes on along the minus strand of CAUZVF010000263.1, from coordinate 3,462 downwards.
TAACGACGTTACGTACGCGGATTCGCTGAATCGGCAGATTGAGGAAGCCTTGGATTTTGCGCACGCGCACAAACAACGGCGACAGGCACAAACGCGGATATGTGTTCTTTCCGCATACCGAGATCCCATGAGCTTTTTCCTGTCGTCACTTTTTCAAAACATTCAGAAGCTATTGCCCGACATTGGATTAACTGCGGACACCTTAGATGATGACTGCGAGCGCATCGCCTCCATGATTGACCAGTCAGTCACTCGATTATTGGAAGGCAAAACACACGCTGATTTCGCTTCACAGTTTATTGCCTACCTCCTGAATCTACCCTTGACCTGGTTCGACCGCGAGTTCCTCGCATTTCATGGAATCGACATCTATCAACAAAATCCTGATAAATACGGATTGTTCGTGTTCGAGTCGGACACCACGAAATATGTCGTTTACCGATTCGAATCGCTGACGAACGAATTTGAGAATATCGTTCGCTCAATTGGCCTCCCTCATGCCATACCATGCCACAAAAACGCCGCAGCCGACAAACCGTGTGCACTGACGTATTCCACCTTCAGACAACGGTTCAAGCCTTCAGAAGAGTTGGCCTTGTATTACTTTGGTAGCCGATATTATCAGTTCTTTTACCCAAACACGATCCCGCGTTACCTAGCCAGAGACGCCGCATAATTGGGAATCGTATTTGCTAACGGGAAGCAATTTGCGCAGCTATTCTCGGCCCAATGAAGTCTCTGATAATTGTTTTCGGCCCAGGTTTTGCATACCGGGTGTTGCATGAACACTTATTTATATACCGAATAAAAGAAGCGGCAACAGCACGATCTGCCGAAGTGCGGCGATTCGAATTTGCGGAGGATTGAACAATGACGACTCGCTTACGAACGCGACAGATGTGCTCTCGAACGATTCAGCTGTTTGGCTAGGGTTTCCCGTGCGAAATGTCGGCAATTGTGATCATTTAATCAGAAGCAGTGTTCCATAGACCGGAACGACACACTTGGAGGCTAAGCCGAATGATCAATGGATTGACATCGCCGCAATTGGTTCTAAAAACATTGCCCGGTGGCTTACGAAAACACTGGGGAATGGTGCTGTTGCTAGCCTTGCCCGCCTTTCTTTTTCTCTTAAGCGATCATTGGTATTACTCTGGATACGGACACGTACTCGATGCTTGGGTCTATTTCGGCTACTTCCAGAATTATTCCGAGCTCATTGAGACTTTTCACAACACGTATTACGGCACGCGCCTGTCGGTCATCTTTCCCGGTTACTTGGCCTATTCGTGCTTACCTCCACTCGTCGCGAACGTTGTCCTGCGCCTTGCCCTTTTTTACGTCACGGTATTCAGTTTGCACAGTGTCATCGCGCGAACCATCAATCAGCGCGCTGCATTACTGACAGGTGTCTTGGCGAGTTGCTACGGCATTCTCGTGAACGCCGTTGGTTGGGATTACGTAGACGGTTTCGGAATCGCTTATTTGTCGTTGACACTCTACCTGCTCACGACGGCGTCCCGGCCGAGAGAAAATCGTGCAATGGCCATCAGCTGCCTCCTGGCTTCCGGGGTCAGCCTGGCCGCTTTTGTTTTCTCAAATACTTTTTATGCGGTCCTAATTCCGTTGGTGTGTGCCCATTACGCCTACTGTAAGACGAAATTCGACTCGCGGCGGCAAAGATTCTGGTTTTGGCGCGATGCGTCCTTTGTCTTCATTGGGGGACTGTTGGTCACTTTTCTTTGCGGTGTCGTCAACAGGTGTTGTGGAGGGCAGTTCTGGTTTTTTTGGCCTTCCGTCAAATGGCTGCTCGCGAATGCGAAGGGCGAAAGGTTCTATCTTCAACCCTGGTCAGTCTGGGTTCCTTTTGCGTTTTGGCTTGTCATTCCCTCGCTAGTCGCCGCCACTGCCGTGCTGTTCCTCGTTGTGCGGAAAGCTCGACCTGCGCGAGACACAACGGCGGCCTTTTTCTATCAGGGATTGTATCTGGCGGCATTCGCTTTGTGGTGGGCTTTAGACTGGAGGTGTGACATAGTGATGCAATACTGGTATTACTCCAGTCTGTTGACACCGTTCGTGGTTCTGGCGATTGGAGGCCAAATCGGAACGCTTACCGATCGCCTAAATGCGCGGGAATTCGCGTGGATGGTTGTCATCACAACGGTGGCGGCATTGGGTGGCTGGGCTGTCGGCGAGAATGTCACGCTACCCAGAATTCCCGCATGTTTTACGATGCTCGTTTTCGCGGGCGGAGCGGTTCTGGTTGTCCTGTCTGTTCCCAAGCACTTCGTGCGAATGGCCGGATTGGTGGGCATCTTTTGTATTCTGAATCCACTATGTGGGGTGCGTCAACAAAATCAGTTGCGTCAAGTAGGGGTCAAAGTAATAGTAAGGAAAAGTGCACATATCAGTACTTCGGAAAAACTGAAGACGATCTACGACAGCTCGAAGTTTGTTCGCGAGCAGTGCGCGGCGTCGAATCTGCGATTTTGGTATGACCGCGAGGAAGCCCCCGGAGAACTCTATACAGCGATATCTTCCATGTACTTGTATGGTTACCGGCAGGTGGCGCATCCATTCTTTCCCAACCGCGGATTTGTGTGGGATAAGAGTCAGTCAGGAATTCAACACGAGTCGAAAGTTGCCTTACTATCGGCCAAACCCGATGCCATTGAGCTGGCCCACAAGAGTTTCAACGAGTCAGGTCTACAGGGCCAGCTCGTCAGCCAAACGGACGTTGGAAAGGGTGACATCGCCTTTTCCATCTTCGTTTTCGACGTTCAGGACCAGGAGATCGTCCAGGCAGCAAAAACTCTCCCACTGGAAGGAGTCGTTAGCATGAAGGACTATGCGAAGGCAAATGGGTTGATCGAGGAACGAGGGCCGGTGTTGGCTGTGGTGACGAGTGCAACGCAGTGGGACTATGCCGCTCTGTTCCCCATCAAGACAGATGCGCTGCCGCCTGGAAGAGTCTTGATTCGGCTGGAGGGACGCATCACGCGCGGCCACGTGAATGTTGGTGTCGTACGCAAAGGCGGATCAGATTTTGTCACCGAGATTAAGCGCGTTGTGCGGGATGGAGAGACAACTTACGACTTGGTGTTGGATGCGCCGGGTGAGTGCGAGGCAATCGTCGTCCGCAACGGTAATGGAGTCGGCGATTCAAGGTTGGAGATCTCTCGTTTGAGCGTCTATTTGATGCCATCGAGTAACAGAATCGTTGAAAAGCAGTCAACGGCGATCATCAAATAATTGTGTTACATGGCGCACATTGCGGTGTGCTGATATCACAACTGGAGTCGGTCTGTCTGGTTAACCATTCATTGAGAGAATCGACCCAACTATCTTCTCTTGAAATGCTCTTGACCCAATTTTTATGTGCTTATACGGTTCGCAAGCTGAGTGCCGATCGCCTGACGCGGAGACGCCGTGGCGCGCCTTCCAGTTCAAATACCAGCCAAA
>CAUZVF010000262.1:0-6968 GCA_963582955.1 Planctomycetota bacterium | reverse complement strand
TTCTTGGGATCGGCCTTCGGGGCCGCCTGGACCTCGAATTCCGTCACCACGAAGTTTCCGTTCGGTGAAAGTCCCGGTCCGTTGCCTTTGATACCGGCGTCAGGCAGAGCTTCCAGTCGAAAGCCCGTGATGCCTCGCAGCTTTGTGTTGACGACAATCTGGTAATTTCCCTTTTTGGCCTTCCCGGTGACAAGCAGCGAACGGTCCTGCAGCCGCGTGATCTTGTCGCCGTTACTGGTGGTAAACGTTGCCGGTTCTAGCAAATGCCACTCGATGCCGTTGTTATTCTGTTTTACAAACGCGGCCATCTGTTTTGGCAATTCCGCTTGCAATGCCTTCAATTCGGCTTCCGCTTTGACAATGCGCTCTTGTCGTTTCTTTTCCTCTTCAGCGATTTTCGGCGCAATTTGCTTTTGATAGGCGGCAAGGTCGGCATTGGCCTTCACAATCGCCTCTTCTCGCTGCTTCTCGAGTTTGGGTTTGGTGATTTTCCAAAACGCGTCGCGATCGTTCAGAGCCTTTGTCAGGCTGGCATGATCGTTGTCGATTTCGTTCATCGCATCGATCGCGGATTTAATCTCGTATTCCGTTGCGGAGCGATTCATGATTCGCATAAACAACTCGTCGATCAATTTGCGATCGTCTTTCTCGGCCGCGACGAGTTTCGAGAGTTCGTTGTCTTTGTCGCCGATGGCATCGTTGACAGTCTTGCCACTGATCAATGCCATGACCGGGCCAAGTTGCAGCCCGCTGGTTCGTTCGCATTCGCAAGCACTTTCGCGTGGCGGACGTCCCAGGTTTGCGAGGAATCCGTCCGGCAACTTGATTCCCGCATCGGGAATCGCGGCGGCCCGCGTGCCTTCCGGAACGCCTGGGATCTTCGTCTTGGCACCGACGACGCGGTGGATCGAATCGAAAAGCACTTCCGCCGGAAGCCGGCGGGCAATCGCGTGTGAATAGTTGATCGTATCGTCTGCATTCCACTTGTTGGTTTGCAGCGACAACTGATACGTCCGCGACTTGCAGATCAGTCCGAGCACGTGACGGACATTGAATCCGCTGTCGATGAACTGCAACGTCAGATAATCGAGAAGCTCGGGATTCGTCGGCGGATTACCCGCCCGGATGTCGTCGATCGGTTCGACAATCCCGACGCCAAACAGATATCCCCACAGCCGGTTCACATAACTGCGGGCGAAGTACTGGTTGTCGGGCGATGTGATCCATGCCGCGAGTTGTTCGCGACGGTTTGCGTTCGGCTGAACAACGTATCCACAATCGTAGGGAAACTCCGGTGCTGCCACTTCACCGGTGCGCAGGTGAGTTGTCTCGCCATCTTTCTTGTCGAACACTTCTTCATAGAACGGTTTCGCACCTTCAACCGCCGTGCCACCGATCTTTCGTTTGCCGCTGGCGGGATCGGCTTTCAATCCGACTTGAGCAAAAAATGCCGTCGTCTGATAGTACTGATCCTGGGTCCAACGTTCGAACGGATGATCGTGGCACTTGTTACAGTTGAAGCGCACGGCGAGAAACAGGTGCGTTGTGTTTTCCATAATCGCGTCCGGATTGCGGAGCACCTTAAAATAAGACGCGGCGGGATTGCCCTTATTCGAACCGCTCGCGGTCAGAATCTTCTTCGCGAAGATGTCATACGGTGTGTTGTTGGCGACTTCGTTGCGAATCCAGCCACGAAACGCGGCGGCTCCCTCGGGGCCGAGGAATTTCCGATTGACCTGCAACAGGTCGGCCCATTTGTTGGTCCAGTATTCGACGTAATCTTCGCTACCGATCAGCTGATCAACCAACTCGTTGCGCTTGGTCTGTGTTTCGCGTTTGTCGGCAAGAAACTTCCGCACTTCGTCTGACTTTGGCGGGAGGCCCGTCAGGTCAAGGTAGATGCGGCGAATAAAGTCGGCATCAGTGCACACACCGGACGGTTCGATCTGCATCCGCTGCCACTTGGCGGCGGTGAATTTGTCAATCGGACCCCACGTCGCCGGTTCCTTCCAGACGAAGCCTGACCGGTCACCCATGACGGTCAGTGTGGTTGCAATATAGGCTCCTTCAAAGCGAGCCAGCACCGGAGCTTCGCCGCGCCGCAGAGCCGTCAGTAATCCGTAACGATTGGCCTCGGCCACATCGGATAGTCCGCTCTCGATGAAAGCTTCGCGTGTCACGTCCTTTTGTTTACCATCGGCATACGTCGCAACAATTCGCATCTGTTGCCGCCCGTTGAGCTGCTGGATAACGGGATTCTTCGGAAAGATCTCGATGCTGGTGACCCGCGGAGTCGACATGTCCAATTTGGCTCCGTTGGCGATCCAACTGCGTATGATTTCGTAATAGGCTTCGCCCGGAACGAACAATTGGGTTCCGACATGCGGCACCGCACCGGTTGACTTCATTAGCATCAGGCTGTCATCGGGCGAAGCAAAGTTGACTCGCCGAGAAGCCAGATCGTCCGTCAATGCCCGCACGTCGTAAATTGGGTCGTAACCGCGCAGTGACAACTTGAATCCATTCTTGCCGGCTCGCGAGCCATGACATGTGCCCGCATTGCAGCCAAGCCGCGACAAAACCGGATTCACGTCGCGGACATAGTCGGGATTGAATACGTCCGCAATTCCGGAAACGTTGACGGGAATCTCAACAGTCTTATCGACGACCGTGACCTTCAAAGTTGCCTGGCCATCAGCTTTCGCTCGCACGAAACCGCCTTTAAAGAGGTCAACCACTGGAGCTGACAGTTCCAATTTTGCGAATCGGGATGCATCGACAACATTCCCTGATTCGAGTTGCACGCTGACCAACAATTGCGCCGTCTCGAAACGATTCGTCAGTTGAAGCACATCGGGCAGCACGGTAACCGACGTGACTTTCGCGCCTGCCGGCAGTGTTTCGGTGACAGCCACTTCGTCGTCCGCGCGACCGATCAGCTTGCGTTCGTTGGCGGCTTGTTGATTTGTCGCGATTTGAACGACGGGGAATTGTTTCGTGACTTTACCAGTGGCAGTTGCAATCAATCGAATCGTTCCGTCGCCGCCAGCCGTGATGACGGTTTTTGCATCGGGACTGAAAACAACCGCGTATAATGGCGTGGTGTCGAAACTCAGCTTCGCGATTTGTTTGATGTCTTTGGTGCGGTAGGCGTCGAGTTTCGTCTGTTCGGCGGCCGAACGTTGCCGACTTACCTTTTCATTGATGGCTTTGATATCGGCGGGCAGCGATGTGTCAAACTCGTAGGAATGCACTGACAGTTCGCCCTTGCCGTCCAGACTGCTGACGGCCGCAATGCGTTTCCCGTCGCGGCTGACGGCGACACCGAACACGCGGCCGGTCATCGGAGTTAACTGGCGGATCAGGTTGGCGTCGTCACCGATCCGACGAGCCGTAATACGAAACGTCCGATAGATCTTCGGCACTCCGTCAGCTCCGCCGACAATGATTTCGTTCCGTTGCGGATGACGCGTGACCGAGCTGACTCCCCCTTTCAACGCCTTGGGAGTAATCGACGTGATGTTGTCGATAAACCGTTCGGTGGCGACTTCTGTCAGCTTCACGGTCATGTCGCGGCTTACGGAAATCAGGTGATCGCTTTCGACCGTGAAGACCGTGTCGCGGACCCAATCCGAGTGGGCTCCTTGATACAGCACTTGCTTGCCGGTTTCGGCATTGATGGCCCGCACGCTGAAGTCCGAGCAACCGAACGAGATCAGCTTTCCGTTGGGAGACCACGATCCACCGTAGATTGTGTCGTACGTGACGGGCACCGACAGTTTCAGTTCGCGTTTGGCGACGTCCCAGACTTGGACTTCGCCCATTCGAGCCGGCAAGCCACCGGTCACCGCCAGCAATTTACCGTCGGGAGAAAACTGGACCGATTCAATACGTTCCGACATGCCGATCAGCCGTGCGACCAATCCGGAACCGTCGGCTTTGGTCAGCAAGACTTCATGGAAGCCAGCAACAGCCAGCAGCGCACCGTCCGGTGAAATGTCAATCGACGTGATCACGGGTGCGCGCGTGTAAATCGGCGGATGATCCTTATCGAACTGCCGCTTTGCATTCTCCGGAGTGTCGTCGGTGGCTCCTTCAGTGATCCACTGTCGGACCAATTCAATCTCGACCTGCGAAAGCGGCTTCTTACCCTTGGGCATCTCGGCCTTACCGTCGGTCGGAGTTATCTGGTCGACCAGATAACTTTCATCGGGCTTGCCGGGCACGACGGCGGCACTTTCGCTCTCGCCGCCCTTCGCCAGTTTGGCGAAGTCAGTCATCACATACTGACCGTTGGCACGAGCCGGTTGGTGGCAGCCTTGGCAATGAGCCTGAAAGATCGGTCGTATCTGCTCGTAGTAACTGACCTTGTCGGCCGCATTCAACGGAGCACTTACCAGCAGACCGGTGATTAAACAGAGTAAAGCAAATCGAACTGTCATCGATTCATCCTCAATTCTGAGACTTTCGGTACGAATTGGCTGCAGTGAAACCAACCACGCACTTCTACGGCGACCAGCCTTCACGAATCAACGGATGTGAAGGCATTAAGGTGTGTTGCAAAAGGAAGGACGATGTCAACCGCACTCAAGTGCTGCGACACCATATGATTACAATAAACTGCTCAATCGGCAAACTCAAGACCCTTTTAAGTTGACGCTAACTCAATAACCCTTTACGACAACATCGATAATGACAGTAATAAAGCTTTCACATCATGTTGGATGGGTGTATGACTGACAATCGGCCCCTTCTGGCAATTACAATGGGCGATCCAGCCGGAATCGGCCCTGAAGTCGTATTGAAAACGTTGCAGCACGCCGATGTCTTTGAGAAGTGCAGGCCGCTGGTGCTTGGCGATCGGCGCGTTTTGGAACGAGCGAAATCGTGGCTGTCGATCGACTTGTTGGACTTCGAACGAGTCGATTCGCCCGCCGATGCAAGTTTTCGGGCGGGAACGATTCCGTTGCTCGATCTCGCCAATGCTGGTCCCAACGAGTGTCCCGTTGCGCAGGTCACCGCCATTGCAGGACGAGCCGCGGTCGAGTATGTCTGCCGTGGCTGCGACATGGCATTGGAAGGAATCGTCGATGCTGTCGTGACGGCTCCGTTGAATAAAGAATCCATGAATCTCGCTGGGTTTCATTACGCCGGACACACCGAACTTCTGGCCGAACGAACAAAGGCCGAGAAAATCAGCATGCTGCTGGTCGGTCCAAAGTTTCGGGTGATCCATGTCAGCGTGCACGTTTCGCTGGAAGAAGCCGTGCGGCGAGTCAAAAAGGAACGGGTCGAGGAAGTCATCGACTTGGCTCACAACTCGTGCCGGATGCTGGGCCTTGAACGACCGCGCATCGCCATCGCAGGCCTGAATCCTCATGCCAGCGAGGGAGGCTTGTTCGGGAGTCAGGAACAAGAAGAAATTGTTCCCGCTATCGAGGCGGCCCGGTCGAGAGGGTTGGACGTTTCCGATCCGCAACCTGGCGACACCGTTTTCCTCGCTGCCGTCAATGGAAAGTACGATATTGTCGTGGCGATGTACCACGATCAGGGACACATTCCGATGAAGTTGTTGTCGTTTGATACCGGAGTCAACGTTAGCATTGGCTTGCCGATCATCCGCACTTCGGTCGATCACGGCACCGCATTCGACATCGCGGGAACCGGCGTTGCCGACGAGAGCAGTCTGATCGCGGCGATCGACGTCGCCATTCAAATGGTCAACGCACGCGACCAGACCACAACGAAAACTGGCTAACGGACAGAAGAGGTCCGCAATGCAAGTGACCGTCATTGCCGACGATCTAACCGGGGCCGCCGACACGGGAGCCTGTTTTGCAGGTCGTGGGCTGACGACGCTGGTCAGCCTGCATCCCGATCACATCGCTGACGCGGATGTCGTTGTCGTTTCGTCAAATAGCCGCGAACTTGCGGCAAATGACGCTACGGAATATCTTGGGCGAATTGGTGCGCAAATCCGTTCGTTGGGCGCAGATAGCGGATGGGTTTACAAGAAGATTGATTCGACCTTGCGTGGGAATCCCGATATCGAACTTGCCGCATTGATGGATGCACTCGATACCCATCAGGCGTTGATTGCTCCCGCATTTCCGAATCAGTCGCGCACGACGATCGGCGGCAGACAACTTGTCGACGGTAAGCTGCTTTCTGAAACATCGTTTGGGAATGAGGTTCCAACTTCGGAACTTTCAAGGCTGTTTCGGCAATCGGCTCGCGGTCGCGATTCGCGATTGATCGATCTCAACAACATCCGGCAAGGACATGCTGCCGTTGCTGACATCTTCGATGAACGGCCGGGACTGTTCATCGCGGACGCCGAAACCGAAAGCGATCTTCGGATACTGGCACGCGCTGCGGTTTCCAGCGGAATCCGGATGTTGTGTGGCTCGGCGGGATTGGCGAGAGCGTTACAGGAGTGCGCGGAACTCAGACCGGAATTTCCATCGCCCAACATTCCGGAACTGGTTTCGGGAGCAACTTTGATCGTCGCCGGAAGCCGCCACCAGAAGACAATGGAGCAAATTGAATACTGCGGTGACGCCGGAATTCCGATCGTCAGATTGCCAAGATCAATTCCCTTCACGACGGAGGAATGCGATCGCATCGTCGCCGAAACGGTTGGAAAGTTGTCGAGTCATCCAACGGTCGTTCTGACACCTGTCGGAGTGCAGACCGAGGCCGAACCGAAACGAATCGCCCAGTATCTCGGTCAAATCACTAAGTCGTCAGTTCAAAGTAGAATGATCGGCGGCCTCGTCGTCACTGGGGGCCAAACGGCGCTCTCGGTGTGTTCGGCTCTCGATGCGCGCACGTTGTGGTTGCAAGGTGAGATCGGACCCGGAGTGGCGTGGGGACGGTTGATCAACGGCCAGCGGCCGGGCCTCTTGATTGCTACCAAAGCCGGAGGCTTCGGCACGCCGCAGACACTGCTGGAAGCGTCGGCGTTT
>CAUZVF010000261.1:0-6981 GCA_963582955.1 Planctomycetota bacterium | reverse complement strand
GCACGATCAAGTCGTTGTCGATTGATTTGACGCCCTCCATTCCAATCACGCTTTGTTGTGCAACTTGCTTCAAATAGTACGACCGCACCCGTCCGTGAAACCGAATGTGCCCGTCAACGGCCGAAATCTGGATCGATGACAATGATTGATAACCAACTGCTTGAAGGGACCTTTGAATCCTGCGGCAAACTTCCTGATCGACGTCGGTCGATTCCGTTGAGAAGATGTCATCAATTTCGGGCTCCGCAGCGTCCGCGATTGTGGTGGCCGTAGCAACCTGAATCATTCCGTGTTCCTTGTTGCTTGCAATAGATTTCGAGATGTTTGACTGAGTCAAGAGAATCCCATGCAAGATTTGTACCGTTTGGCTTTCCATCTGTTCGTGGCACTCGAAAACCACCATGACATTGAACTTGCAGGCTCTGCACAGTCGGCATACCATCGGCCCGCTTTGAATTTTTGGGTAAACTCAATTGCACATTTTACTGCTGGAAATGTCTGCCTGATTGTGTAGCAGATCCGCTAATTTGGCGGGCAATGACCGGACCAAGTGAGGAAACGCTCGCATGGACTCAGAATGGCTGAATTCACGCCGTGCTGGATTAGATCCTGCTCTGAAGCAGCCCCAGACCAAGGCGGCGCTCAGTCTGGATGATAGCAACGATCGGTCAGGCGGCGAGTTTCACGGCCGCGTGCGGAATGCCGTCGAGCTAACTCGCGACTGGTTGTTGGGACAACAGCACGAAGACGGCTACTGGGTCGGCGAGTTGGAAGGCGACACAATCCTCGAATCCGAGTACATCCTGCTGCTGACATTTCTGGGTCGCGGACAATCGGATGCCGCGCAACGGGCTGGGAACTACATCAAGGATCAGCAGCTTTCCAGTGGTGGCTGGGCGATCTATCCCGGTGGCCCGTTGGAAATCGGGGCCTCGGTCAAAGCCTATTTTGCTCTGAAAATCGTCGGTCATTCACCGAACGAAGAATTCATGGTCCGTGCCAAACAGGCGATCCTGGAAGCCGGCGGTGCCGAGCGAGTTAACAGCTTCACCCGATTTTATCTCGCGCTGCTGGGCCAATTGACTTACGATCAGTGCCCGGCCGTCCCGCCCGAGTTGATTCTGATTCCTCGTTGGATGCCGTTCAACATCTACGAGATGTCAGCGTGGTCGCGGACCATCATCGTGCCGCTCAGCCTGATGTGGGCACATCAGCCAACTTGTGAATTGCCGGAAGAACTGGGGATCCGTGAGTTGTTTGTCGATGCCCCCGAAGAGCTGTCGGCGTCGATGGGACCGGCCGACACCGTCGATGCGATGAAACGAAAATCATGGATCAACTGGATCACGTTCTTCAACGGCGTCGACCGCTGCTTGAAAATGCTGGATCGTTGCCGCATTCGTCCGTTTCGCCGTTTGGCAATTCGGCGTGCGACCGATTGGATGATGAAGCGATTCGAAGACAGTGACGGGCTGGGAGCGATCTTCCCTCCGATCGTCTGGAGTGTCGTTGCCATGAAATGTCTGGGTTACGACGACGACTCGCCCGAAGTGCGGGCGGCGATGAACGAGTTGGAAAAGCTCGTCATTTCTGAAGGCGACAACGATCGATTACAACCCTGCAAGTCGCCGGTGTGGGACACGGCCATCGCCACGCTCGCGCTGCGAGAATCGGGCGTGGCCGTCGATCATCCAGCCATCGAACGTTCGGCCCAGTGGCTGGTCTCGAAAGAAGTGCGACAACACGGAGACTGGGCCAAGCTGAACGCCGGGCATGAGGCATCGGGCTGGTACTTTGAATTCAATAACCAATTCTATCCAGACACCGACGACACGGTCATGGCCGTCATGGCTCTGCACGCCTGTCTGCCCAAGACCGAGTGGTCGATCGAATTTCTGCTCGATGACTGGAGTCCTCACGAAGTCGACAGCGACGTTGCCGCGGTCGTCTCGGGTAACACAAAGCAACCGGAAATGGCGCAAGCAGCAATCGAGACCATGCAACCGTTGCTGAGCGCCGTTCATCGTGGAGCCCGTTGGATTCTGGCGATGCAAAGCCGCGATGGCGGCTGGGGCGCGTTTGATCCCAACAACAATCGAGAATTATTCACGCGCGTTCCGTTTGCCGACCACAATGCCATGATCGATCCCAGCACGGCCGATTTGACGGCTCGGATGTTGGAGATGTACGGAAAACTGGCCGTGCCGCCCGAACATCCCGCCATGCAGCGCGCCATCGATTTTGTGTGGACTGACCAGGAGTCCGATCACTGCTGGTACGGCCGTTGGGGAGTAAATTACATCTACGGCACTTGGCAGGCCATTGTCGGATTGACTTCGATCGGAGTCGATCCCGATGACCTGCGTATCCACAAAGCTGCCGGGTGGCTGAAACAGGCTCAGCGCGAATGTGGCGGCTGGGGCGAAACGGCTGGAAGTTACGACGATCCGTCGCTCAGGGGACAAGGTCCGGTGACCGCATCACAAACCGCCTGGGCACTGATGGGACTGATGGCCGCGGGGCAAACGCATTCCGAATCGGTGCGACGCGGCGTCGCGTTCCTGCTCAAAACGCAACAGCCCGATGGAACGTGGAACGAAGACTGGTTTACCGGCACGGGTTTTCCACGAGTGTTCTATTTGAAGTATCATCTTTACCGGATCTACTTCCCGCTGATGGCACTGGCGCGGTATGCTCGGCTCGCCAAGTAGGTAGCTGAAGTCGCAAGACTTCCGGCGGCTTCTGATGAGACGCCTGAATTCTGGCGAATCCAGCGACTTTGGATTCACCTCAGTAAACTCCGCTCTACGACCCACGCTTCAGATCCCGAAGGAACGACCATGTCCTCGAATCCCGTTATGCGACTTGTCAATTTGCCGCTGCATTATCAAATCGTAATCGCTCTTGTCCTCGGCACGGCGTTGGGACTGTATGTGAATCCGGGTGACGTGCAACTCGATGACGGCTCGGTGAAACTTCAACTTTCCGCCGGCCCGGCGGGATCGAATCGACGCATTACATTGAACGGTGTCGACGCAGCCGACGTCGAAGGATTCCAAAAGACGTTTCCCGACCTTGAAAAGTTGGAAGAGAGCTATCCGGCATTTGCCGAACATTATCGAGCTAATCCGCCCGCTGAAAATGCCGTCACGGAACTGACGGAGGAATTCGATGTCACTGGCCGCCACGTCCACATCACCGAAGACGGCAAGTCGATCGCATTCAATTACACTCGCAAACACGGCGGCAATACGGTCGTAACGACCGACAAGGCGGCGACTGAATCTGAATTGCAAGAGAAGTTTCCTCACTGGGCTGCTGTTTACAGTCGGCATGGCGGCGGCTGGAGAGCGGACGTCGGAATCTGGGCCAAATTCGTTGGCGACTTGTTTCTGCGCCTGTTGAAAATGGTCACGATTCCGCTGATTGTCACATCGCTCGTCACGGGAGTTGCCGGACTCGGAAGCACAAGCCGGTTGGGCTCGATGTTTGGCAAAACGATGCTCTACTACCTTTCAACGAGTTTGCTGGCGATCACAATCGGAATCGTGATGGTCAATCTGATCCAACCCGGCATCGGCGCTGATTTGCCGGGCGGTGGTGGAGCGGTTGTTGGCGAAGGCGATCAGTCACTGGGTGGAATTTTCGTAGGCCTGTTGAACAACATGATTCCTCCCAACCCGATTGCGTCACTCGCGGGCGCCGAGTTTCTTTCGATCATTACGTTCAGCATTTTGATCGGCATCTTCATCATCCGCACGGGCGGAGACAGCGGCGAAACGCTGCGGCGATTCTTCAGCGCCGGATTCGACGTCATGATGGGCATGACGATGTTTATCATTCGTCTGGCACCGATTGGGGTCTTTGCATTCATTCTGTTTGCGACAGCAACGCAAGGACTGGAAATCTTCAAGACATTGGCGTGGTACATGCTGACGGTCTTTCTGGCTCTGGTTGTTCACGCCGTCGTTGTGCTGCCTCTGATCCTGAAGTTTGTGGCCCGGCAGTCGCCGGTGAAGTTTGCCCAAGCGATGAGCCCCGCCCTGATGACAGCGTTCTCGACAGCGTCGTCAAACGGAACATTGCCGTTGACGATGAGTTCGGTCGAACAACGCGCGGGAGTTTCGAACCGAGTCAGCTCGTTCGTCCTACCTTTGGGCGCGACAATCAACATGGACGGCACAGCGCTGTACGAAGTCGTCGCTGTGTTGTTCATCGCGCAAGCCTACATGGGCAGCGTCCCACTGGGCGCCCAGATTCTGGTCGCGATCACAGCGCTGTTGGCAAGCATCGGCGCCGCCGGGATTCCTCATGCCGGTTTGGTGATGATGGCCATCGTGCTGCAGGCCGTCGGCCTGCCGCTGGAAGCCCAAGGCATCATTATCGCGGTCGACCGTCTGCTCGACATGTGTCGCACGTCCGTCAACGTCTGGAGCGATTCGTGCGGCTGTGCCGTGCTGCAACGGTTCGAGCAAGGTGACCAACACGCTGAACAACGACTTGCGACGCCCGCATAAGACAATAGTGTTTTCGATTCAGTGCGATTCAAATGACACTCTTCGCAAACGGTGAGTTCTTCCGTATTATGAAAGTCCGTGGCGTTTTGTGTAAACGTGATTTCAAAACTGGTTTTCGTGAAATCATGGGACGCACGTCCCCGGCTCGCCGGTTTTCAATTTACTTGTAGTTCGGCTCTTTCGAAGCAACCAAGAATGTCAGACCGCAAAAACCTATTTAATAAAGTCTGGGACAGCCACTCTGTCGGAACAATGCCTTCCGGCCAGACCCAACTCTTCATTGGGCAGCATTTGATTCACGAGGTGACCAGTCCGCAGGCATTCGAGATGCTCCGTGAGCGTGGCCTTTCGGTGATGTATCCCGAACGGACGCTGGCGACGGTCGACCATATTATTCCGACCGACAACCAAGCGCGGCCCTTTGCCGATGGTTTGGCCGAGTTGATGATGTCGGCGATCGAGAAGAATTGTGATGAGTTTGGCATTACGCTGTTGAATCTCGATGACGAGCGGCAAGGGATTGTGCATATTGTTGGGCCGGAATTGGGAGTGACTCAGCCGGGGATTACGTTGGTTTGTGGCGACAGCCATACCAGCACGCACGGGGCTTTCGGCTCGATTGCTTTGGGCATTGGGACTAGCCAGGTCGCGCAGGTACTGGCGACTCAGACCATGCCGTTGAATCGGCCGAAAGTTCGGCGGATCGCCGTAAAAGGGGAACTACGGCGGGGAGTTTTCGCGAAGGACGTGATTCTGCACATCATTCGACAGCTTGGCGTTCAGGGTGGCGTTGGATATGCCTACGAGTTTGCCGGCAGCGTGTTCAACAATATGTCGATGGAAGAACGCATGACGGTGTGCAACATGAGCATCGAAGGCGGCGCGCGTTGTGGATACGTGAATCCCGATCAGAAGACCGTTGACTATTTGCGTGGCCGGCCGATGGCTCCGCAAGGCGACGCGTTTGATCGCGCGGCTGAGTGGTGGTTGAGCCTCGCGTCGGGGCCGGACTCGGAATTTGACGACGAAGTCACCTTCGATGGCTCCGAGATCGAACCGACCGTCACGTGGGGCATCAATCCGGCTCAGTCGGTCAGCATCAACGAGAATATCGGAGCGGTCGACAGTTTCCCGGAACAAGAACGCGTTGGAATTCAAGAGGCGCTCGACTTCATGGAACTCGAAGCCAACCAGCCGATTCGTGGATTGAAAATCGACGTGGCATTTGTCGGTTCCTGCACCAACGGGCGGATTTCCGATCTGCAAGAAGCCGCGGCAATCGCCCAAGGAAACCACGTCGCCGATGGTGTCCGGGCAATCATCGTCCCCGGTTCGCAGCAAATCCGCGCATTGGCCGAAGAAGAAGGGTTGGACAAGATATTTCTCGAAGCCGGTTTCGAATGGCGCGGCGCGGGCTGCTCGATGTGTTTGGCGATGAATCCGGACAAATTGGTTGGCCGCGAGATTTGTGCCTCGTCGAGCAATCGTAATTTCAAAGGCCGGCAAGGAAGCCCAACGGGACGCACATTGCTGATGAGCCCCGCGATGGTCGCCGCTGCCGCGGTCAATGGTTGCGTGACCGATGTCCGCGAAATGATGGAGCCGGTTGCCGTGTGATTTTTCAGTAGCTGGATTCGCAAGAATTCAGGCGGATCGAAATTAAGAAACCTGAATTCTGGCGAATCCAGCTACGAAGCATCTCCAACAACTCTTGGAAGCAACATGTCAAAGATCGAAAAAGTTTCCGGTACTGGTGTGCCGCTGTTGTTAGACGATATCGACACCGATCGGATCATCCCCGCTCGTTACTTGCGCTGCGTGACGTTTGAAGGATTGGGAGATCACGCGTTCGAGGACGATCGAAAACAAGACGCGTCGCATCCGTTCGACGACGAGCGTTTTGCTAACGGTAGTGTTTTGGTTGCCGGTCGAAACTTCGGCTGTGGATCCTCGCGCGAGCATGCTCCGCAGTCGCTGATCCGATGGGGAATCAAAGCCATTGTCGCGGAATCGTTTGCCGAGATTTTCTTCGGCAACTGCACGGCTCTGGGAGTCCCCGCAGTAACTGCCGGACGGGCTGATTTAGAGCGGTTGGCGAATGCCGTTCAGACCGAGCCTGACACAGAAATTACCGTCGATTTGACGGATTGCACCGTTCGTTTCGGCGATCAGACGATCGCCTGCCAGATGCCCGACAGTGCGAAGTCGGCGTTGACCAACGGTCAGTGGGACTTCTTGTCTCAACTGTTACAGACGAAAGATAGAATCCGAGAGGTTGCCGAAACGCTGCCGTATCTCTCGAACTTTGCTTAGAAGCTGTTCAATTTGATTTGCATGGCTTAAGAAAGTGGAATTGATCAATCACACCGGTACCACGTCTTACCGTCCAGGCAAGGCGTGCGGCGCAGCCGCTGGAAATCTCGCTTGCACGATGAAAGCACAAGAGGGCGCCTCAATTCTGGTC
>CAUZVF010000260.1:0-6997 GCA_963582955.1 Planctomycetota bacterium | reverse complement strand
CGTCATCACGGCCGGTTATGCTCTGTGGGCTCTCGAAGCCGCTGATTGGAAGTCCGACGAAATCACGACGGCTGTCACTGGATTCCTATTGGAATATCAGAAGAAGGTCGATCATTGGAAGCATCCTGGCAAGCGCCCGCCGTCATCGGGAAGCGATTTCACGACGAGTTATGTCGCCCTGCGTGGTTTGGCCGCATTTGGAACCGAAGAGCAAGAGCCGAAGATCAAAACTCGCACCGAAACAGTCGGCAAATGGCTGTTGGAGCAGAACCCAACCGATACCGAAGACCGCGTCTTTCGTTTGCGAGCGTTCAAGTACGTTGATTCCGACGAAGAAACTGTGCAGAAAGCGATTGCGGAATTGTTGGAAATGCAACGGAAAGACGGCGGTTGGTCGCAGACGTCTGAAATGGAAAGCGACGCCTACGCGACGGCAACGGTGTTAGTCGCGCTCTTACGTTCCGGACACGTGGCCAACGATCACAAGTCCGTCCGTCGCGGAATCCAGTACTTGGTCAACACGCAGCTTGAAGACGGGTCTTGGCACGTCGTCACCCGCGCCAAACCATTCCAGACCTATTTCGAAACCGGCTTTCCACACGAGAAAGACCAGTTCATCTCGATGGCCGCCAGCAGTTGGGCTTCTCTGGCATTGTTGTTGGTGCTGCCTGACACTGCGAATCCGTAGCCAAAGTAGCTTGACTCTCTGAGTCGAGCAACCAGCCGGCTCAACTCCGAGAGTCGAGCTACAAAAACGGCGTGCCTTGAACGGCACGCCGTCGAAATCTTTTCAAATGGACAATGACGCTCGAAGTCATTCGTGACGCATGGCACTGCGGGCGGTTAGGTTTTTTCCGTTCAGAAAATTGCCGGAAACGTATTGGACCTTGTTGAACGGCACCGAGATCACGATTGTAATCAAGTCGCGTGCTTCGGCGTTTCCGACTTCGTTTCCAGCGGCCGGGTTGTCGACGGTGATGGTAACCGTCACGTCGTTCGGATTAACGCCGGCTGCGTCGGACAGGAAATCCTTGATCCAGGTTTCGACCGACGAATTTGTCTCGTCGTCGATGATGCCCATCCGAGTTCCTTCGCGGGCCGCGTTGGTAATCATCTGGCTGACCATCATGGCACGTCCAAATTCAATGATGCCCAGCACGACTGCCAGGAAAATTGGCAGGACGAGTGCCATTTCGACGAGAACCGCGCCACGGCGATTTTCGTCTCGGCGGAATTGGCGTCGAATCAACATTTTCACAACCTCATTTCTGTCGAATCATCGGTCTGTTTGGAATTGTGGGATTGTCCGATCGCTGGGAGCCGATTCCGTCCGGCCGCCAGCCGAGATTCCGAGTCCGCCACAAACGCGTCTCGTGGCGGACTGTCAAATGTCATCAATACTTGTCGATCAACTTAAGAGGTCGATCCGCTGCAATTTCGGCGAAGACATCTTTCAGTTGCTGCTCGTAGTCATCAGGACCTTGACCACCGGGGACGTTGAAATGAACGCCGTCGGTGATGTCGGCAATCTGTTGCATCAACGAGGTGTCAGCACCGTCTCCGACGCTGACGGTCATGATTCTGATTTTGGAAGCTTTCGCGGCATAAGCTTCATCGATACAGAACTGCGTTGGGCTCGACGAAGTCGACGAGGCATTCGCCAGACCGTCGGTCAGCAGAACCATCTGTCGAAATGCTTTTGGCCGGGCGTTCGCCTCGATTTCCCACCGGGCAACCCGCATGCCGGCACCAATGTTGGTGTTGCCTTGGTAATGAGCGGCTTGCCGTTGTCGATAATTCGGCCGTACGGAATCGTAGTCATGCGACAGCGCGTTTTCCAAAATCGCACCGTTGCTGTTGGGGTGCGTGTAGATCGCCAGGCCTAGCTGATCTTCCGCCTCGACGAATTCCAGGAAGTCGATCAGAATGTCACAGGCGTCCTTGACGGCTCCCAACGGCTGTTGATGCACCTGCCACAGAAAGGACGTTTGACTAGGTGTTTTCTTTTTCTGGTTCCAGAAATTGATCAGCGACATGACGCCAAACTTGCGACGGAAGCCCGCCTTGTAGACATCGTAAGAATAGTACGGCTGACTACTGCTGGAGTTGACGACATAATCGACGAAGTTCCGCCACGTGCCGGATTCGCCGGGATAGGTCACCGAGTTGAGTCCCAGCCAGGCAATGACCGAATTGTCGTCGAATTCGAACTGCTCGCCATTGCTGCCGAACAGATCGTCGTTGTCTCCCGACCGGACCCACACGTCTTCAATGATTTTGCCGCTTGTCCGGCCGGAACCCTTGAACGTTCCGCTGCTTCCACTGGGACTACTAAACGTTTTGGTTCGGCCATTTGTGAAGCGAAGTTTGACACGGCTGAGGTTCATTGTCGAATTGATGAAGACTTCCTTGCCCTTCCAGGTCACGTCGATGTGCGGAATGTTGTTCGCCGGATCGGCGGGGATTCCAGGAGCCGTCAGATAGGCCGGATCGAAGTTCGTCATGTTGCCGTAGGTCGGATTGCCTAGGTCATCCCACATGCGTTCGATCATGTCTTCGACGGTTTGCTGGCCAAGATTGTTGACCGATCGGTATTGACCGTCGAAGTTCATCGATCCCGAATAATCCAACACCAGCAGCATATCGCGTGGTTGGAAAGTGGCCCGTGCGACTGTTTTCAGTTTGGCTGAGTCGTGTCCGATCACCGGCCCGAAAAGCAACGGCAATTTCTTGGCACGACCGCGGTTTCTTGTCCGTCGGGCCCTGACCTCGACGATGTTGTAGGGAGTGGCCCCCCATTCGTAGGAATACGTGTATGTGTTCGGGTTAAAGGTGCGGCGTCCCAGTTTGATATCGAAGTTGCGATTGATGAAGACCGAGTCCGCATCACCCGCTTCATTCGCCGCGGCGACGGCTACGACCGCGTCGCGCACGGTGTTGTTGATCACGGCTTGGTCGGCATTGGGATCCAACTCCATCGCACCAGCTAAGACAGCCGCGTCAGTCGCATTTTGCAATTGCGCCTTGGTGCGGGCGATGTAACCCAAGTCCACGGAGAATGCCAAGAACGCAAAAACCACGACGATGAACGCCGCTGCCATCACGGCGATGGCGCCGCGACGTGACTTCGTGAGCCACAGTTTTTCTCGAATTCGTTGTGTTTGCCGTTTCATTGTTGTTGTCCCTCAAAGGTGCGGATCAGTGAGCCCAAGGGCTTCAGAAACCGATGGTGGGTCTGATGAATGGGTCTCATGGTGTGATTGAGTAAAGTTGCATCCAAAACCTAGGTCGGAGTTGCGGATGGTCAAGCAGTTTGTAATTTGTTTGGAGAAAAAGCAGCGAATCGACAGATTTTCTTAAAGTGACTTGACTGATGCGGCGAGGTTGCGTGATCGGGTTTTGCATCGATTGCCGGTTGTGACGGCTCGATCGAGTCTGCGAATTGAGAATCGCAGTTCGATTTGTTAACGTGCGCAACCAATGGTTGATTGTTCTGAGCACCGAAAGCGCGGATCGGCGCCGAACGTCCGAAGAACCGTTCAGAACAAACACGCAGCGCGTGCGTGCGAGCGTGCGTACTCGGAGTCCAATGCGTGTCAGACGAAAAGACGATCTTCAAGAAAATCATCGATCACGAAATCCCGGCGGATATCGTCTACGAAGACGATTTGTGTCTGGCTTTCCACGACATCAACAAGCAGGCGCCGACGCATGTTTTGATCATTCCAAAAAAGGAAATCCCAACACTCGACGACTTGACAGACGACGATCAGCGATTGATTGGGCACATGTTTTTGACGGTGCCCAAGATTGCCAAACAACTCGGACTGACGAATGGATATCGCACCGTCATCAATTGTGGGCCGGATGGCGGGCAAGAAGTTTATCACATCCACA
Organism: Planctomycetota bacterium; assembly: GCA_963582955.1. Taxonomy (GTDB): domain Bacteria; phylum Planctomycetota; class Planctomycetia; order Planctomycetales; family Planctomycetaceae; genus CAUZVF01. The sequence goes on along the minus strand of CAUZVF010000260.1, from coordinate 3,100 downwards.
TTCATTTGCTCGGCGGACGTCAACTGACATGGCCGCCGGGATGAGGCAACGTAGCATGGGCCCCCGGCCTTGCCATTACCCGCATTTTTGAACGCCGCTATCGGGGCTTATCCCCGTGGAGCGAAGATTGACCGCTAGAAACCATTGCGAATGCAGAGCCCCGCCACCACTGGACTTGCTCCAGTGGGGCGATGATTGATGGCTTCGAGTTATCAATCATGGCTCCACGAGGACAAGCCCCGTGGTGGCCTTAGTCGTTTAATCGCTTGTGTTTCTAGCCTTCAATCACGGCTCCGCTGGGGCAAGCCCAGCGGTGGCCAACGTCACCAAAGGCCAGGGGCTCATACAACAACATCCGACCTCGACAGACTGGAATCACAGAGGAATTCATCATGCAGACTAGAAAACTGATCGTTGCAACCAGTGTTATTGCCGTCATGGGCACATTGCTCTCGGCCAAGCTGCAACAACGAAAATCATCCGGGCTGGAAATGACCAAAGCAGCTCAGGCATTTCTGAAAACATTGACGCCCGAACAACGGAAGCAAGCCGAGATCGATTACGATGATCCCGATCGGCTGAATTGGCACTTCATTCCCAAACCAACGCGCCCCGGAGTGCAAATCAAGCACCTGGAAGGCGAGGCACTGAAAGCCGCCCACACGCTGTTTCGCAGTGGTATGTCCGAACCGGGATACGATCAAGCTTTGAACGTGATGAGCCTGGAAGAGATTCTGTTTCTGCTGGAAGGCGGCAACCGCGAAGAACGGCGGGCCAAGCGTGATCCCCTGAAATACTTCATCAGTATTTTTGGAAAGCCGTCATTAAAGGGTACATGGGGCTGGCGCATTGAAGGACATCACCTGTCGTTGAACTACACGATTACCGATGGCAAGGTCGTTGCTTCGACTCCGGAATTCTTTGGAGCCAATCCCGGAACCGTCGACACCGGCCCCGGCCGTCAGATTCGTGTGCTGGGCGCGGAAGAGGATCTAGCACGGCAAATCCTGAAACTGTGTGACGCCAAGCAGCAGAAGATCGCGTGGCGGGACAAGAAAGCTCCCGATGATTTGCGTGGTGGCGGAGTTGCTCAGCCTGAAACGACACCGTCGGTCGGATTGCCCGTGTCCCAAATGAGCTCCGATCAAAAGAAACTGATGCGGTCGCTGTTGTCAGAATACTTGAAAAACATGCCTGCCGACGTGGTCCGCGAACGCCGCAATGCCATCAACAAGGCCGGAATCGAGAACATCCATTTCGCCTGGTGGGGCAGCAGCGAACAGAATGAACGCCACTACTACCGAGTGCAAGGCCCAACGTTCTTGATTGAATACAACAACACCCAAAACAGTGCAAACCACGTACACTCGATTTGGCGGAAGATGTCGGGTGACTTCAACGTGTCAATCAAGAAGTGACTTGTCGACGGGATTGACGGACAGATCAAAACAATTCAGCCCGGTTGCTTCCCGCAGCCGGGCTTTTGCGTGATACTGAATTGTGAACCACGAAATGCCGGAATGTCATCGTTTAACGGCAAGCCGAAGGCGATGGCTTTTCACATTACGATCTCAAACGCGCGTGGACAGCCGTCGCCTTCGGCTTGCCGTTAAACAACTGCCCAAACAACAAGGGACTACACGTGAGTCAGGTTGCAACATCAAAGATTGAATCGGAATTCACCGAAAAGTTTTCAAGGTCGTCGGAATTGGCAGCGCGGGGACGAGGGCTGTTTCCCAGCGGAGTGACACACGACGCGAGGTTTCTGAAGCCGTTCCCGATTTACGCCGAGCGAGCTGTCGGGTCGAAGAAGTACGACGTCGATGGCAACGAAATCATCGATTACTGGGTCGGTCACGGAGCGATGCTGTTGGGACACAGTCATCCGGCAATCGTCGAAGCGGTGCAACGGCAGGCCGCGATCGCGACGCATCCCGGCGCTTGCCACGAACTCGAACTGGAATGGGGCGAGTGGGTGCGTCGGTTGGTTCCTTCGTCCGAATTGATGCGTTTCACTAACAGCGGCACCGAGGCAACGTTGATGGCCCTGCGAGTCGCCCGCATCTTTAGCGGAAAATCCCGAGTCATCAAATTCGCCGGCAACTTTCACGGTTGGCACGACGCGGTGGTTCCCGCGGCTGAACCGCCGCATGGCCAGGGATACGAAACTCCCGGAGTGACCGACGGGGTTTTCGGAGACTTGGTGATCGTCCCGCCCAACGATTTGGCCGCAGTTGAACGCGCTATCGACGAACACGATCCCGCGTGCGTGTTCTTGGAAGGCAATGGAAGCCGCTGGGGTGTCGTCCCGGTGCGTGAAGAATTCGTCCAGAGTCTAAGACAGTTGACGGCTGACAAAGGCGTTATCTTTATTCTTGACGAAGTCATCACGGGATTTCGAGTTGCTCCGGGCGGTTTTCAAAGCGTCTGCGACGTGAAACCCGACATGACGACAATGGCCAAAGTGCTGGCCGGCGGATTGCCCGGCGGATGTCTGGGCGGACGTGCCGATCTGATGGAAGTTCTGGCGTTCGAGAATTCGATCGGCAAGAAAATGAAACATCCCGGCACCTACAATGCCAATCCGCTGTCGGCCGCGGCGGGCGTTGCCGCACTCGAAATCGTTGCAACGGGGGAACCTTGTGATCACGCGAACTCAGTCGCTCGAAAGCTTCGCGACGCGCTGAACGAGTTGTTTATTGCGAAAGCCGTCAATTGGGTCTCCTACGGAGATTTCTCGGCCATCAAGATTCTTCCTGAATACGACGGACCGCGGCCGGACGGCGATTCGTTCATCCCCTATGACAACGATTACGAAAAGCTGGATCGGAAGTTCGATCCGCAGCTTTCGCATTCGTTCCGGTGTGCGTTGTTATTGGGCGGTGTCGATTGGATGGGCTGGGCCGGCTCGACCTCGGTGGCTCATTCCGACGACGACGTCGATCGCACGGTTGCGGCGTTCTCGAACGCAATTGATTTGATGCGGGCTGATGGATTGGTCGATTGACGGTGCAAAACGGCCTGCGACGCACCATGTTTCTGCTGGCGCTGCCGGTGCTGTGCGAGCAGTTTCTTAGCTTCGGCGTGGGATTCGTCGACA
>CAUZVF010000259.1:0-7003 GCA_963582955.1 Planctomycetota bacterium | reverse complement strand
AGTCGGGATCGCCAAAAGTGATATGCGTTGCACCGGCGCGAACCTGATTGCGGATGTCTTCCAAGACCACATCTTGCGGCAACACAAAAAAGCGTCCGCCGTAGACGGGCGGGATCGGGCAATGCGTACACAAATGCAAGCAGCCGCGGCTCGCTTCGACGTATCCCGCCGTGCGACGTTCTGAGTTGTGTTCCAGATGAGCGTAATTGTCCAAAACCGGCAGCGCACTTCGAGACGGTGCCGCGAACTCAAGTCGCTGCAAGAACGGACCTGACGGCCGGTCGCGTTGAATGATCCCGTCGATGTTCTTATCGGAATCTGTCGCCAGCGATTCAACCAATTCGACCAGCGGAGTTTCATACTCACCGCCGATGCACGAGTCAGCTCCGTTGGCCAGCAAGTAATCAGAATTCAACGCGGCGTACAATCCGTAGAAACAGATATGACAAGCAGGATTCGTCTCGCGAATTCGGCGTGCGACGCGGACTCCCAGCCGCAAGGCCGTGTGCATCGGGACCGAGATACCGACAAATTCCGCGCGCGCGGCTTTTTCGTCGTCAAATTCTTCGACCGCGATGTCGATTGCATCGGGGGTGAACCCGGCGCGTTCGAGGAATCCGAGCGGCAGAGCAACGCCCAGCGGCTGATGCCCGAGTTCGTAACACGAGATCAGCAGGATCGATCCTTTTGATTTGAGGTTCAACAATCCGTCTCCGGAAAACTACGCCGCCATTTCTCTTGGCGATTGGTTAATCTTTCCGCTTCGCGCCTATCTCATTTTGCATGATCGATTGGCAACTCTCAATGAACAGCCCGCTTCGGAGTCCCGCTCGGCTCGCGGAACCTACATATCAGCCGGTCATGGCTGTTCTGGTCACGGGGACCATCGACCGAGCACACTGAATGCACCATCGGCCGTCTTCTTTCTTGAACACGGTTGTCGAGATACCTTTCGACGGTGCCCCTTCGGGAAGAATTCCAATCACCTCCCAAGAGGCATCCTCGACGACAACGTCCGGCGTTACAAACCGGCGAAAATTAACGGACACTTGTGCTTTGTTGCCCGGAAGATGGCGAAACACTTCGGCATACATGCCCACGACAGCTTCACGCCCGCTGATGACCTGTCCGTCAATTCCAATAAAGTCAGCATCGGCGGCATACAAATCCACAAGCGCCTCGGCATCACCAGAATTGTGGGCGGCGATCCAATTTTCGACCAATGTATCGATTGCTTTGTTGTCGGACGAGTCTTGGCTCTTCACATCCATCGTACGCTCTTTTAATTGTTGCCAACTCACGTCGAGCAAATCTCGCTCGCTGGGCGCGAACGCGGAAATCGAGAGATCTAGTATACCATAACGCGGAGTCGTTACACGATCGTTTCCCGACCTGGAATGTGGTTCCTTCGATTCCTGGCCAGTGGTTTGTCACAGCTAAGAATTAGGATTGTCAGAATCAGCCGGTACGCGCTAGCGTCCGGTTATCGCAGGGAAAACATTGGGCGAGCGCCCAGCGGCTGATCCTAAGATAATGCCGTGACAAAGCACTAGTTGCGTGAACTTCCTGTTTGAGCCACCCAAACGAGTTATGCACGGTCGCACGCACGACTCATTTGCCAATACTTAATGATTCCAGAATTGACGCCAGCTTCGATTTCACTTCTTTGGCATTGTCCGAGAGTTTGTCGCCATCGACCGGTTTCTTCTCGAACGGATCATTGGGAACGTCGAAGAACCGGCCGTTGGAATAGAGTTTCCACTTCTTGTCGCGGACCCAGTACTTGCCGCGGGCTTCGGCGAATGTCCATTCGCGAGTCGTCTGTTTCCCAGCGGTCAGCCGAGCCGCGAAGCTGTGGCCATCGATGGGAACGCGATTCGGGGACGATCCTCCGCCCAATTCTTCACACGTCGGCAGAAAGTCACTCATGTCGACCAGATCGTCGACGACCTGTCCCGGCTTGATCTTGCCCGGCCAACTGGCAATCAACGGCACGTTGGTGCCCCAGTTGGTGAGTTTCGTTTTTCCACCGCGGATCATCTGATCGCCAAGCCTTGAGAAAACGGGCTTGCGGATGTACTTGCCGTTTTCGGCCGAGTGGATATAGCTGCCGGCCGTGCCATTGTCTCCGGTAAAAAGAATGAGCGTTTTTTCTCGCAGCTTCAGTTTGTCGAGTGCGCCAACGATCCTGCCGACACGGGCGTCCATTGCATCCATCATTTCTGCGTAGGTGTCATAGTGGCCGTTCGGTCCATACGGGACTGGCTCGTCAAGGTCATCCGTCACGTCGTGGCACAGCGCCATCGAATAGAAGGCGAAGAACGGTTTCTGCGAGTTCTGTTTGAAGAAGTCGATCAGAAAGTCGCAGTAAACGTCAGGCCCGTAACGATCTTTGACGTCATCGCGGCGCTTGCCGTTCTGCCACAGTAGCGGCTGATGATACCGAGGTCCCTCGTGCCAGCCGAACAGGCAGTATTGCTCGAAACCCAGCTGATGCGGATGGCCGAGGTCATCCTTCAGCATGGTCAGTTGCCACTTTCCCGCAACCGCCGTGGCGTATCCGGCACTCTTCATTGCATGAGCGATCGTCTGCGACTCGGCCGCTTTCGGAAACGAACCCCACTTCGGATTCTTCAGGCGAAACGGATACCGGCCAGTCAGCAAACAGATCCGAGTCGGATGGCACGACGGCATGCTATAACAATGCCGAAACCGCATCCCGTTGACGGCCAACCGGTCAATATTCGGAGTCTTATAAGACGATCCGCCGTAGCAGCCCAATGGTTCGCAACCAACATCGTCGGCCAGAATCAAAACGATATTCGGCCGCTCGCCAAAAGCGTCGGAATTCATTACCGTTGCCAGCATGCCCGTTAAGAGCACGCCCAAAACGTGTCGAGTGTTTTTGAAATACGGCGCTAACATTTTGCTTTCCTCCGGAGCAAGCGGTGGGGATCGAGTCGAAATCAAGATTGTTGCATTGTGATTCGAAATACAACATTCAGTGGCCAGTTTACAATGAAATCAAAACGATGCCACATTCGATTGAGCCACGCGAACTGAAACATGAACGAGGCAGAAATTGTATTCGACTGTGAGTTTTGCGGCGACGCGGTCGTACTTCCCGTCGAGTATGCTGGAACATGTGAAGTCTGCCCACACTGCTTCGAGTACATCGACATCCCATCACTCGGCGGAACTGATTCGACATCCGACGAGCATTGTGACGCGTACCAGGAAACTCATATCGAAGTCGCCGGCCATCCATTGGTTTTCGATCTGAAGTTTGGATTTCCGCATCCGCGCTGGCGGGAATTCATCGAATTGATCGATGAGAATGCAAGCCACGCGCAACTGATCGAGATTTTCGACGAGTCGGCGGCGGCTTGGCTCAACACGATGCTTTCACATCTTCCGTCAGGATACAAGGTCTCGGAATCGGAAGAATTCTATCTCCTGACAAGATCGCCGGAAGCCGAGATTCCGATGTTGCTGGAATTCTGTGAGCATGCACGCAATTCGATTCTTCAAATGATCGATGAGGCCGCATCGGATGAAGGAATTGGTAAGCACGTCGTGCTGAATTTTGCGGAAACTGCAACGTATTATTCATACACGAGCGTTTTTATGAGTGAGGGAGCACACGGTGGCTCAGTCGGAATGTTCATCAATGACGACTATCCGCATATTGTCACGCAGGACGGATTTGACTGGCAGCGGACTCTCGCACATGAATTGACGCACTGTTTGATGCGGCACTTACCACTTCCCATGTGGTTGAATGAAGGCGTGACACAGATTGTCGAAGATCATCTGTTTCAACAATCACTGTTTCAACCCGACAGTGAGCTCAAAGGCCGTCTGCTGTCATATTGGAAAGCCAATGAAATCGGCAGTTTCTGGAATGGTGACTCCTTCCACTTTCCCGATGACGGTCAAGAACTCAGCTATGTTTTGGCGCGCGTACTTGTCTGGCGACTGTCGACAGATTTCCCACAATCCTTTTGGACATTCGTCGGCACCGCGGAATGGAATGACGCCGGCAGCGCCGCTGCACTGAACTGCTTCAATCGATCACTCGGTGAGTTCCTATTGGAATACTTGGGTGCCGGGGACTGGGAGCCACAACTTGACGAATCTGATTCCTAGCGCGGCCGAAGGCCGCAACCGAAGTCGCCTATCGCTCCGCGAAAGTAGCGCCACTTTCGCGGAGCGAAAGGCGACAGAAAGATATGCGCAACCTGCGCGCATGTCTCAGTCAATTAACCGACACTCTTGAAACGAGGACACAAGAATGGAGACGGCCGCGAGTTTCGCAGTCGAAGAGAAAACAGTCGACGCCATGCTAATCGCCGGTGTCCGCATGAAAGGACGTTACAGCGATTGCGGAAAAGGGTTTGCTCAGATTGGCAAGAAATTCGGGCGACACATTTGTGGCAAGCCGATGTTGTTGCATTACGACACCGAATACCATGAAACCGACGCCGATTTCGAGGCCTGCATGCCCATTCGCAAGGGCGAATCAGCCGACGGCATCTCGGTGCGAGAAATCCCTGGCGGCCGCTGCATTTCGCTGCTGCACAGCGGACCCTTCGAAGAACTGGGCCGCAGTTATGACATAATCTGCAAGCACTACATCGAAAAAGAGATTCCGATCGAAATCCCGTCGCGTGAGATTTATCTGAAAGGCCCCGGTATGATTTTCAAAGGGAATCCCAAGAAGTATCTCACCGAAATCCAGATGATGATCAAGGAATGACGGCCGTGCTAAGACGCAATGCAATCCTGATAACCGATCGGTGGAGACATTGAGGATGAGGTTTTCGAATAGCATCGTTTTCGCTGGAGTTCTCTTGCAATTGTTCGACGTGGTTTCGGCCGCGCCGCCCGTTCCGGCGGAATCGAAACTCAAGGCGGAAGTGCGAGTCGCCTTTACCGAGGGGCCGGCGTGGCACTCCACGGGCAACGTCTATTTCAGCGACATCGCCAACAACCGCATCATGCGGCGTGATCGCAACGGGCAGCTCCATGTTTTTCGCAATCCTTCCGGCCGGACGAATGGTTTGCTGTTCGACCACAAGGGGCGTTTGTTGTGTTGCGAGGGCGGCGGAGCTGACAGCAATCGCCGCGTCACTCGAACGGAACTCGACGGCACGATCACGGTGCTCGCCGACAATTATCGCGGCAAGAAGTTGAACTCGCCGAACGACCTGACGATCGATTCCAACGGACGCATCTATTTCTCGGACCCCCGCTACCGAGACCGGACCGGCATTGAACAATTCGATCAGGGTGGCCGCGAGATTGAAGGTGTCTATCGCATCGACGGAACCGGCAAGGTCGAACGCGTTATTACTCACGAAGTCGACCGGCCCAACGGCATCGTGGTTTCTCCCGGCGATGAGTTCCTGTACGTCGCCGACAACGTCAACGACGGACCCAAAGGCAAGAATGGGAATCGCAAGTTGTGGCGATTCAACTTGAAAACCGATGGCTCGGTTGACCTGAAATCCCGGAAACTGATGTTCGACTGGAGCCCCGACCGCGGCCCCGACGGAATGGCCATCGATCGGGACGGCCGGTTGTACGTTGCGGCTGGATTTAACTTTCCCAGCCTTCCCAACGAAACCGTCGAGAAATACAAAGCCGGAATTTACGTCATTTCTCCAGACGGAAAGTTGCTGCAGACAATTCCCGTTCCGATCGACATGATCACGAACTGCACATTCGGCGATGATGACCTGAAGACGCTCTACATCACGTCTGGTCACAAACTGTGGAGCATCCGCACAAATGCCACGGGCCACTTGGCATGGCCGTCAGTCAAGAAGTGATCCCAAAATGCTTCATTGTTTAACGGTAAGCCGCAGGCGTCGGCGTTTCTGTCTCTGAATCAGCATTTGGAACGGCTATTTCCCACGCGGCAAGAGTTTGATCTCGCGGACATCCATGATCGCGTTCTTGGCCTTCGACAGGGGCTTAATCATCAGTTTGAAGTTCCCCGCCTTCGCGATCGTAATCGTACCGATTGAACGCCGTTTGAATTTCTGGAAATGTCCCGTGTCTTCAACAGTGAACGTGACACTCTGTTTCGCAACGGAAATGGCAACTTTGCTGCCGCCCTGGCCTTTGCCGCAGCCTTGCAAGATTTGGACTTCAAATTTGCCGGGTTTGGTGACGTTGAATTGCCACTCGCAAGTATCCTTCTCGTTGACCCAATAGCCAACGGTGTTCTTGTGAGGTTGAGGTTCATAACGCAGCATTTTGCCATGCACGACGGCACTGTGCGCCGGTAACGTGATCGCGCCGCCTTCAGATTGTGCAATGACTTGCGGCACGCTCGGAACAAAAGCTCGCCCCTTGGTTTCGAGCACAACGACCACACCCGCTGATGCTGTTTTCGGTAGTGTAATGTTCCAGCGGGAGATTTCAGGTTTCAGCCCGACCGGGCTCTTTTTGGCATCGCCTTTCAGATAGACCTTTCCGATCGGATTGTTCAAGCGGGGAACTGAAACAATTCGATTCTCGGGAATCTTGGCGACGTGCAATTCCAATTGCTTCGCTCCGCATCGAATCTCGCCCCACGAGGTCTTGATGGGAAACACTTTCTTGCGGCTCAATTCCAAAACCGTCTTAACGATCTGATCCTCCAACCCCGTCTTCCATTTCGACGGGAGCTGGTAATAGATCATCGACGATTCGCCTTCGTATCCGCCCTCGGTCAAGACTCGTTCGGAAGGAATGTAGGCCATGACGTCGTTGGCGTATCCGGTGACCCAGGTTTGGCCTTGGCCGAGTTCCTTTTTCAAACGTAACGAGTAATCGACAACGACTTCGCCGCCCAACGCGACCCATGTAACGGCATTGCCAAGCTTCCACACCTGAATCGGATACGGGTAAGATTTTGCCAATTCGCCATGCGCTTCCAATTCGTTCAACAGCAAACCCGCCCGCGCTTTCGAATAGCGGTTTCCCGTTTCGGCTTGTTGGGCGAGTTCTGCGG
>CAUZVF010000258.1:0-7006 GCA_963582955.1 Planctomycetota bacterium | reverse complement strand
GAATCAGGCGACAACATTGGCCACACGGTTGTGCCGACGACCATCAGCAAAAAGAACGCGAGCCCGATGAAGACTACATTGGTGCCGCCGCCTTGCTCGTCGTCGGGTGCGAATGACATTGGAAGGCTCCGAACGGCCAAAGAGCGGGTGTCACTGACACCCGGAAGGCCACATATCGGCACATTTCAGCACATATTGAAAAGTGGTTGAAGTGCGTTTGAACCTAGAAAACACGTGGTTTTCGGCGATTTTGAGCACGCACCCCCGGCTATTACGAATGCCTCGCTCTACCAACTGAGCTACAGCGGCGTTGTCACCGGTATTTTCGTCAAAAAACCGAGTCAATCACGTAGGCGCGACAGTTTAGCAATTTGGATTTTTGAAGGAAAGTCGAACAATCGGCCGGCTCAGTGTTGGCGGACTTGTGATGCTTCCGCCAGGTTGTTGAAACTCTCAACGCGGTCGGCGACGACTTCGAGGCTCTTCTTCCAGAACGTGTTTTCGGTCAGGTCAAATCCCAGAGTTGATTGAATGGCTGCTTCCGTTTCCATGCAGCCGGTTGCGATCAGCAATTCACGATACTGATCCGGAAAATCGTCGCCCGATTCTTTTGCGACGGCATAGGCTCCCAATGACAGCAGATAACCGAACGTGTAGGGGAAGTTATAAAACGGCAATCCGCTGATATAGAAATGCAACTTCGAGATCCAGAAATCGGGATACCACCCGTCTTCAGCGAAAGCGTCTGAATACGCTTCTTTCTGCGCGGCCAGCATGAGTTCCGAGAAACGCGACGCACTCAATTCGGCGACAGAACGCTCCTGGTGAAAGTTGTCCTCGAACAGGAATCGGGCGTGAATATTCATGAGGAACGAAACGGCATTGCTAAGCATTTTGTCGAGAATTTCAAGCTGCGCGGCTGCGGAATCCGATGCTTGCAACTGTTGTTCGCCCAAGACAGCTTCGGCAAATGTCGACGCGGTTTCGGCGAGGTTCATCGGGTATTCTTGCAGGAACAACGGCTGGTCGCGTAACACATGCGAGTGATACGCGTGGCCGAGTTCATGAGCCAGCGTCGACATGCTGTCGAGCGAATTCGTGAACGTCATAAAAATTCGCGACTGTTGTTTCGTCGGAAAGCCCGTGCAGAATCCGCCTTGCCGTTTGCCTTCGCGATTCTCAACTTCAATCCATCGGTCTTGAATCGCGCGACGTGCAAAGTCACCGAGATCGGGGCTGAATCCCGTAAATGTTTCGATCACAAGATCGCAGGCATCGTCGTACGACAATTCGTCAGATTTGTCCGGTACGGCTGTTGGCAACGGAGCTTGCAGGTCGTACCAAGCCAACCGATCCAAGCCCAACATCTCGGCCTTCTTATCGAGATATCGTTTCAAAACCGGTTTCGCCTCGGTGATGGCCGACCACATCGCGTCTAACGTCTGGCGTTGCATGCGATTGAAGCGCAGAGGCGCGTCGAGGTGATCTTCCAATCCCAGCCGCCGATACTTGGTGAGGCGTACGCCAGCAATGTGATTCAACGCGTCGGCACATGTGTCGGCGACGTTGCTCCAGGCTTTGTCGGCCGCGAAAAAGTTGTTTTCGCGAACAGAACGTTGTGCCGAGTCGAAGTGTACTTGCCCTGGAGACTTCTCGACAATCTTGCCCTTTTCCATGACGGGAACGCGAATCTCGCCCGAAATCCGGTCATACAATCGTCCCCAGGCATGAATGCCGTCGACGGCCAGATCGGCCGCCAAAAGTTCTTGGTCCTTCGGCAACCGCATCCGCGAATTCTTGCGACTGTCGACTAGGTAAAACCGAATCTGTCCCAGCCAATCATCCTCGCCCACGAACGTGTCCATTTGGTCGTCGTTGGCATCTTGCAGAGCAAACTCGATGTTTGTCGCGATCCGCGTTCTCAGCGGTTCTAGTGCTGCGAAATTTGCTTCGAACTTCAAGAACAGTTTGTTGTTCGCGTCCGCGGCCGCGTGACATCCGATGAATGCTTCGATGTCGATCGCCGTGCCATGCACGTTTTCATAATCAACAAGAAATGACTTCCATTGCGAGACATCGTCGGCATCACGGCCAATCGTTGGCAGCCCGTCGGACTGCTCGGCGAGTTGTTTGAGTTCCGTTTCGAAGTGGTCGAATGCTGATTGAAAATTGCCAGTTTCCGGATGGGGAAACAGGCTGTCCAAGTCCCAAGTGACTTCGTATTTCTGTGTGTCGCCCACGAATACGTCCTTGATCTGGCTGGAATGGTGTTCGTTGTTAGACTTGCGTTCTATCGAAGACTTTCTGATGCGCCAACTGACGGCATCACCGGTTTGATTCTGAGAATCAGGAGCTGATTGTGCCGGATTTCGCTCGCCCCACGCTCTTGATGTGCCCTCCTGATTTCTATGGCATCGAGTACGAAATCAATCCGTGGATGAGCCGTAGCCGGCAAAGTGATCGCGAAGAGGCGTGCCGGCAGTGGCGGACGCTACGTGACTTGATCGTCCAACTCGGTGCCGACGTCCGCCAATTGCAGCCGGTTGAAGGATTGCCCGACCTTGTGTTTACGGCGAATGCCGGGTTGATCTGCCGGGACTGCGTTTTCCTATCGCGATTTCGTCATGACGCTCGAAAAGGCGAGACACCGGTTGACGATGACTGGTTCAAATCGGCCGAGTTCCAGACGATGACGGCTCCCGAAGGCTTAGACTTCGAGGGCGCGGGCGATGCGCTTTTTTGCGGAGACACGCTGTTCGCGGGCTACTTAATTCGCAGCGATGCCGCCGCGATGCAATGGGTGGCCGAGCAGATCGGTTGCCGGGTGATTCCTTTGCAACTTGTCGACGACTATTTCTATCACTTGGATACGTGCTTTTGCCCGCTCAGTGAAACGGAAGCGCTCTATTATCCGCCCGCGTTCGACGAGTATGGGAACGCTGCACTGCGTGAGCACATTCCAACGCTGATCGAAGTTCAGTCTGACGAGGCCGCGCGGTTTGCGTGTAACGCTGTTGTCATTGGCCGCGAGATCGTCGTGAATACCGGGTGCCCCAAGCTGGAAGCGGAATTGTCCGCCCGCGGCTTTAGTCCTCATGCGACGGAACTGGGCGAGTTCATGAAGGCTGGCGGGAGTGCCAAGTGTTTGACGTTACGGCTTGACGGTGAAGACGCCGCCGCGTGGCCGTAGCGAAGTCGTGCCGCGAAAATGGTATCCCGATTTTCGCCGCGAACCGCTGGTGCCTTCGTGGGCAAAGAACCGCGAGCCCGTGCCGGACAACTGCTGATTTCGTAAACCGCTGACACGACGCAGGACGACGTCTCGCTGAGTTGTCTCGAAGACACCGTCGCCGGGGGCCACAAGTTTAACGTGTAACTCACCGAAGGCAGCGATTCGAGTATCGTGATCGGGAATCGGTTGAGGAAATGAAACCACGAGCCGTGTTGGCCGGACGTCATCCGTTGAATCGACGAAGCGAGACCATTGAGCAATCCGTTTGATGGCACCACGCCTGGCAACGAATTCGTTTCCCAGCGAGTGAATCAGTTCTTGTTTTTGTCCTGTAAGATTTAAGTAGACGGTACCACGGATACCCGTCGGTTGGCCGGATTTGTTGAGTGCGACGATGATGACTTCCAGCGAGTCCCAATCGGTCTTGCCGCGTGCGCTGATGGGCCGTGCCGTGACTTCGATTCGCTGAACGCGATCGTCGCTTTGAGGAACATTGTGCAAGCGATCCGGTGCCGGCGGACGTGGAGGGAGATTTTCGGCCGGTTTGTCAAACCCTCGAAAAATCTGATCGGCTCGCGCGGCTCGCATTAGGCTCAACGCGAAACCGGATTCATAAAGCGGTACGCCGTTTGGATAATATTTCTTAAGCAGATCGGCATAGGCATCCAACGGGTCGTCTTGAATGCCCACATCGACATATTCGATCGGGAGCCCAACTGTCCTTGGAACTGGCAATCGTCCGATTCCCCAATTGAACCGACAATCTGTCTGGCAGACGCCGCATTCATTCCGACAGTTCGGCCGATTCGATCGCGGAAGAACGCAGCTCGCTCCTTCCTGGAATGTCTCGTCGTATTCGGAGGGTGGCGCCAGAATCTCGACGGTGTTGTTGTTCGTCTTTGGAGTCTCAGGGCTGACCTGAAGCGGGAGCCGGAACGGATCTGCTTTCTTGTCGTTGGCGGGTTCCGGATTCTTCTCGGTTTTCTGATTGATATCGTCATTCGACTGCATCGCAACGAGCCTTTGCAATTGAAGAGGCTGTTTTGGAGCAGTAAGCATTCCAGCATGACTGGCAAGTACCTCGGCAGCCGTGAAGTCGCGACCGCCAATGCGTGTTCGCACAATTCGGTCCCAAGCAATCAGACGAGTCATGTGGATGCGAGCGGATTGGATTTGCAATTGGAGATGAACGTGATTGGTCTTCGGGCCGATCGAATCCGAGTGGATGACTTTGCCGTCAATCAGTGTCACTTTGACCTGTGAAGAAGCCCGCCCCGCATCGGCCAGCAACGCACAAACTGCGACAAGACTATACGTAACGCAGGTCCGGAATGTCGGTTTTGAGATTCGTTGTCGTGGCATCGGAGGTTCCCTTCTGGCAACGGTTCTTGATTCTGTTGAACCGTAGCAACATTGTGCAAACCTCAGACCAACGAGCTTGCGCGACAAACTTTTGGGCTGTAACGTTATGCGGCTGCCGAAGATACATCTCGTATGTAAAAACCACCATGTCATCACCGATGTTGCATTTCTGCATCACATGAGCACTGTTTCGTATCCGAAACACGGCGGCCGGCTGATGGACTGAACAGCTCAGCAACCCGATCCAGACAGTCCTTTCTTCGATGCAGACGAATGGCGTGAAGTATTTGTTGATGGGCGGCCAAGCGTGCGTGTTATACGGCGCAGCGAAGTCTAGCCGCGACACTGATCTCGCTGAGACTGTCAAACTTCCGCGAAACACATTTCGACGAATCGCGGCAGCAGCGCGGCCGATTCTGGCGTGTCTTGGATCGAGGCGACGAATTCCTCGTAGGTGACTTTGGCAATGTCTTCGATGTATTCGGGATAGGCTCTGACCCGCAATTTCAAATCATCGCTCGTCAATTCGGGATGAAACTGAGCTCTTCGATACCCCCCCAAGGCCTCCGGATGTTTAGATTTGGGCCAAACTCTCTACGCTCGATCAATCGTGCTTCGTGCAGTTGCCCGGATTTTCACAACTTATGGCTCGTTCGAAAACAAATGTCCCATTTCGGAAAAGGCCACACTAGCCCGACGCGCTAGCAAGGGACTGCGTTTTGCGGAGTTTCCGCTGTGTTTCCCTCGCTGGCGCGTCGGGCTAGTGTGCGACAATTTTTTTCGAACGAGCCATAAGATCCGCACGATTGCAGCAATTGTCGTTTTATCGGCTCGCAACGCTGCCTACGGTCGTTGGTTGCAAAGTCCATATCCTGGGATCGGCTGGGCGATCTGGCGCGACGAGGCGGATGTTCCCGCAAGCCTGGTGACGGAGACGAATGTACTCGGTTTCGTCGAGAGATCGTTTAGTCTGAACTTTTCACGTGGTGCCGGCATGATTTTGGCGCAGTACTACAACTTCCTCCGCCTCGGACGGGAAGGGTACACGCAGATCCAGAACGCGATGCGTGAAAACGCCCGTTACTTGGCGAAAGGCGTCGAGGCAATGGGGGTGTTCAACATGATTAACAGTGGCGAGTTGACTCCGTCATGCTGCTGCAGTCTCAAAGACGAGAGCAGGTACAACGCTGCCGATCTGGTAGCCGCACTCGCTCAGCACGGTTGGACGATTCCCGCTTTCAGCCTGCCACCAGATGCCGACACTGTCAACGGGATGCGCATGAACGTCAGAGAACAGTTCAGCCGGGATATGGCGGACATTCTGCTCGGCGACATCAAGAGTGCGCTCGCCAAGCTCGAAGCCACCCACAGCAAACCACATGGAACTGTGGGCACTCATCATCACTAAACTTTTTGACGGCGCCGCAGCCGACTGGACTGGTCGGCTGTGGTGTGTGGCAATTCACAGAGAGTTGCTGCCATTGACGGCTACATCTTTTGACGATGATCCAAAAACAAGGAGAACAACATGTCTGATCTAGCTCCTGGCGAATTTGACGTTTCGGGTGTGAGTGGCAAGGCCGTTTCATTTTCGCACCTGGCAATTCCCGTGCTCGACGTCGAGAAGAGTATCGCGTTTTATGAGAAGTATACCCAGATGAAGGTGATCAAACGCCGCGAGAATCCAATCAACGTCTGGTTGGCCGACGGCATTCGCCCGTTCCAAATCGCCTTACTCGATGCGGACCCAGAAGACATAAAGGACTATAATCGCTCCGGTCCCACCGACTACCACAATGCCAAACTCGTGCATCCGATTGTCAAGTCGGCGCACGTCGGGTTCACCTGCCGCAGTTGCACCGAGGTCAAACGAATCGCTGCAATGGCCAAAGAAGAAGGGATTCTCGAGCACGGTCCATGTGAGGAAGGTTGGCCCGGCGGCTATTGCGCCTACGTGACCGATCCGAATGGCCACAGCATCGAATTCTCCTACAACCAGGAAGCCGGGTACAACGCGGTCTTCGAACCCGTCTGCGATTTGGACACGTTGCAGAATACCTACAAGGACGGCGCGGAACTTTGGGATTAACGTCGCGAAAGACCGCACACGGCCAATCGGAATAGGAATGAGGGACAAGCGATTGCTTGTCCCTCGTTTGTTCTTTCTTGATGGGAATTCAACTAACGAGTTCGTGAACTGAACATGTCAGAAGAGAATTTTGAAGAGATCGCTGAAGTCGCCATGCAGGCGATCGAAGAAGAGTCCGGTGGCCATCACAAGCACATGCCAAACTGGATCGAATGGGCGGCGCTGTCCACGATGCTGATCGCCCTGTTTTCCGCAGCCGGCGGCCTGTTGGCGGGCATAACCGGCAACGAGGCGATTATCGACCGGCAAGAACAAATCGGCGA
>CAUZVF010000257.1:0-7011 GCA_963582955.1 Planctomycetota bacterium | reverse complement strand
AAGAGTCTGATTACTGATGCGTCTGCACGGATGGACGTTGTTATCTTTGACCGGTATGTTCCGTCGAACATCGCCCATCAGGCTTCCAAAGCCGACGCCAACGAACGTCAACAACTGACGGAATGGATCGAGACCATTGAATACGAAATCTACGAGTTGCCACGGCCCGATCTTGTCATTCTGTTGGATCTGCCGGCAACCGCAGCACGGAAACTGATTGCCAAAAAGGAACAGCGCGATTACACCGACAAAGCAGCCGACTTGCAGGAAGCCGATTGCGATTACTTAGAGAATGTGCGCCAGACCTATTTGGGAATGGCGAACCGCCAAGCCGGTTGGCATTGCATCGAGTGCTTTCAACAAGGAACACTTAGGCCGGTCGAATCGATCCGCGATGAGATTCACTCCATCGTGCAGCCGGCCGTGAACCAATCCGGATGAAGGATTCGTTGCCGAACTAAGCGGCTTCACTGTTAAGTTCGTCCGCTTCGCTGGCGGAATCTTCCGTCTCATGTTGCCCATCGGGTGGTACGTCATCGGTTTTCTCGGGGGCTTCATCGGCTTCCGAGTTTTCTTTGGCGGCGTCAGACTTTTTCGCGGGCGTGCGTAATCGATCGGCCATTGGCAAGTCTTCAAGACTTCTCAGTCCGAAAGTCTCCAAAAACCGGGGCGTCGTCGCGTACAAAAATGGCCGCCCCAATGTGTCATCGGTACCGGCAGTTTTCACAAGGCCTCGGTCCATCAATTGTTTAAGGATCTCGGAACTCTGCACGCCTCGAATGGCCTCGACATCGGCGCGAGTCACCGGCTGCCGATAGGCGACAATGGTCAATGTCTCCATCGCGGGCGGTGACAATTTTAGAGTTGTCTGCCGATGATGGAGTTTGTCGAGCCAGAATGCGAATTCGGGACGTGTCAACATGCGAAATCCGCTCGCGACACGTTCAATACGAAACGCCGAGGCCGAGTCATCGTAGGCTGCGTTCAGTTTGTCGATCAGCGACCTGACTTCAGCGACATCCGCCAAAGTGGCGAGTTGCGTGATCCGTCGCGCCGACAGTGCAACATCCGAGACGAACAACACTGCTTCCAGCCGTGCCATTTTCGCCGAACGTGCATTGCGTGCCGAATTTGCCGCCACGGCCGTGGCGGTCGGTGGGCAACGCACTCGCCATAGCCAATTTAGGCCGCATTCTTCGTGGCGCGATACCAATGAGGGATCCCGTATGCCGTATGAAGCAGCCGAGAGTGGGCTCCGATTGAGTAGCATTCGTTACGTCCCGTCCCTGCCCCTGCTCCTGCCCCTGATCGGCTTAGCGCTTACGGCTCCATTCCGCGATCTGTTCGAGGACTTTTTCGACGGCCCGCAACGGCTCGGCCGCTTCCGCTTCGAACAGATGAGTGATCCGCGGATTATCGGCGGGTGTGTAAGAACAACTGAAATGGAATTCATTCGGCCGCTCGGCCGGTTCCAAACGATATTCCCGGATGCCAACCTCGCGCAACTTTGCAATCGCCACCTTCCAGGTCAACGGCTTGCGTCCAGAATCTTGATCCACGTCGCGGTTGTTTGCGGTTGCGGAATCTCGCCGCCAGCCATCCAACGCCCGATCATCGGCGGACGCGGACACAGCCGCCGCGTTGCCAGTGTTATCGGTAACCCGAGTCCGACGACTCGGCCGACGATGATTTCGTTCACGCGCGATGACTTCCGTGTCGTGAAACGGGTCGTCCCAATCTTGATGCACTGGGGCGTCGGTTGCCTGCAGATTTTGGAAGTCTTCGTTTGAATCGCCGTCAAAGTCCGCGAACAGATCATCGACTCGGTGGCCTAACGACTCACCAACTCCGACTTCGGAATCATCGAACTGAATTCGTGGACTTTCAACCGGCGACGCGACGACGGACACAAACTGCGGGATGCCGAAGACGGCCAAAACCACGACCGTTACCAGCGGCACAAGCATGAATAACGCGGCAATCGTGCCATTCGATTTCGATCGCATGCGAGGGAACCTCCATGTTCAAACATGCGAGATTGTCAACGTCCTGCCTCTCTGTTTTGTGGCCGGATGATAGCCCAGGCCGTCGGTATCGGCAATCGCAAAATTCTTGCATGATGTGCACGAAAGTTGCTTCGATTGACGCGGTAACGGCGAGCGTTGCCGAATGTAACGATTGATTCAAGACGTTAGCCTTTGCCCATGATTTCGGTGGCTCTTGCCATCACCGCCAGCAGGCGTCACATTACGGCTCATTCGCTTATCATTCAACCAGCCGATCGCCGATGATTCAGGAGGACGGCGCGGTTTAGCCGCAATTGTTAGAATTGCAAACTTTGAAAGACTTACAATTCCCACCAATGTAGAACATTGGACATCTACAAAGGTAGTAAGATGCATCACACGATTTCGACCCAGACGGTTGCTACAAACGGCAACAAAACAAATAGGACTTGCTGGCGAGCTTTTAGCGTTTTTATGTGCACTTTGGCCGTGATTGCCAATTCGGCATCGGCCGAAACCAAGGGAACGCAACGCGTTGCGAAACGAGTACCGACGGCGCGTTCCAAGGCAGCCAACGCCAAATTGGTGCGTGCTTTGGACATTGCCACAAAATGCAAGACCGATTTGCAGCGGATCAAAGACTATAGCGCGACGTTCTCGAAGCGCGAGCGGATCGGCAACAATCTGCTGACTCAGAAACTAAACCTCAAAGTCCGGCACAAACCATTTAGCGTGTACTTGAAATTCCAGAGTCCGCACGCGGGACGGGAAGTGATCTTCTTCGATGGACGCAACAACGGAATGCTCTTGGCACACGGCACGGGCATCGAATCGATTGTCGGCACATTGAGAATCCTTCCGACCAGCAAGGACGCGATGCAGGAAACCCGTTATCCGCTAACGCAGATCGGCATGCTAAACATGGTCGAGTCGTTGTCGAAACAATGGGAATCGGAATTGAAGTACGCAGACATTGAAGTCAAATATTTCCCGAATGCGACTGTCGCCAACACAAAGTGCAAAGCGATTCAGACCACCCACACCAAGCGCAGGCCCGGAGTGGCTTTCCAAGTGTCCCGTCTGTACATCGACCAGAAATCCAATTTGCCGATTCGTGTCGAGCAGTTCGGTTTTCCGAAGCAAGCCGGCGGCAAGAAGCCGTTGATCGAAGAATACACTTACACCAACATTCGGCTGAACATGGGCCTCAAGGATATTGACTTCGAAACGCGTAATTCCAATTACGATTATTGATCTCGAAGGCTCACAACGCAGCAAATTGACCGAAATCAACGCGGTTTGCCGGTAACGGCAAACCGCTTTTTTCGTGGAATCGGATGTCTTGCCGTGGAATCCGTGAATCGGAAACCTCGCCAATTTCGCGTGTGATGGATAGAATCCCTGCAGAATGAGCATCCAAACGTCACACGAATTGATCGCAACGCCACGCATCGATGTTGCACGCGATAAGATCGCGGAGGCCCGTGCGCGGGGCGATCGAATTGGTTGCGTTCCGACAATGGGTGCGTTGCACGACGGGCATCTCAGTTTGGTTCGCGCCGCGCGGGACGAATGCGGTTTCGTCGTCGTGACGGTTTTCGTCAATCCCACGCAATTCGGCCCCGACGAGGACTTCGAAGACTACCCGCGGCCGCTGCAGGACGATCTGCGCGCCTGCCGTGACGAAGGTGTCGACTTGGTGCTGCATCCGCAAATGGACGTCATGTATCCCCACGAATCGAAAACAATTGTTGATGTCGTGGGACTGGCAACTCATCTGGAAGGCGCGTATCGGCCGGGACATTTCCGAGGCGTCGCGACGGTCGTCGTTAAATTGCTGAATATCGTGCGATGCGATGTTGCCTATTTCGGCCAAAAAGACTTTCAGCAGCAGGTACTCATCCGCCGGATGTGCCACGACCTGCATATCCCGGTCGAGATACGCGCGTGCCCAATCGTTCGGGAACCTGACGGACTGGCGCTGAGCAGCCGCAATGTCTACCTGAATAACGACGAACGTCGCCAAGCGCTCGCGTTGTCTGAGTCACTACGGTTGGCCGAAGAAATGATTGCCGGTGGGGAAACGAACCTCGATAACGTGCGAGACGCAATGCGCAAGCACCTGACGTCCATGCCGGACGTCAGAGTTGACTACGCAACAATTGCCGATCGCAATACGCTGGAAGAACTCGGGAATCCTCAAACCGAGATGGTCGCCCTGGTGGCTGCACACGTCGGCCGTACCCGGCTGATCGACAACCTGTTGATCCAACGATGAAATCCAACGACGATGAAATCCAACTGGACATGACGGGCGTAAGCCGGTAAACATCGTGCCGGTTTTAATGCCTTGTTGCAGATACCATTTTAACGAGCCGTAATGTCGTAGCCGGATTCGCAAGAGTTCGGGTGCCCCGAACCACCGCAGCCCCCTGAATTCTTGCGAATCCAGCTACATGGTGTGCTTCGTTATGCGGTAGGCTCCGGGAAACTGATCAACCATGCGCCAAACTCTCTTTCGAATCCGGCTGACTGAATTGTGGTCGCTTGAACCCGTCGATGGAATCACGGCGACTGGAGTTGGCGTTTTCCTGATTCCGTTGGGAATTCTGGCCGCCTGGTTCTTGTGGAGTGTCGTGCGTAAGACTGGTTTTCGTTCGGAATTCGTAGTGCCAGTGATTTTTTGGAATGCGATCACGCTCGCGGTTTTGACAGTTCCGTTGTGGCATCCGATCGATTGGCTGCCCGTCTACGGATACGGGTCGATGCTGTTTGTCGGTTTTGTTCTTGCCAGTTCGGTCGCCGCACGCCGGTTCCGCCAAAACGGGCTGGATGACGAAATTGTGTTTGACCTCGCGATTTGGATATTCGTTGGAGGCATCGGCGGCGCGCGACTGTTTCACCTTGCGCAGTATCATGAGCGTGTTTTCAGAGACGCGCAAGGGCTGGGTCAGCATTTCAAAGCGACAATCAACCTGTCCGAGGGAGGGTTGGTTTTTTATGGCGGAGTGATTCTGGCCAGTGTTGCCTTTGTGATTTTTTGTGTGCGGCGAAAGCTCGACACTTTACGCATTGCCGATTTGCTGGTTCCGTCGGTCTTCATCGGTCTCGCGTGCGGACGGTTTGGCTGTTTTTTGAACGGTTGCTGTTTTGGCGGCCGTTGTGAGTTGCCGTGGGGTGTTGCGTTTCCCAATGGCAGCGTGCCATTCAACGTGTTGGCCGGGCGAGGCTTCATTGAAGCTAACGCTTTGGCGACACCGTTGCTGCATCCAACTCAGATTTACAGTGCCATCAACGCGACAGTGCTAATCCTGCTTACTTCAGCCTATCTCAAGTATCGCCATCCGAAAGGCGCGATCGTTGCCGTGGCACTGATCCTGTATCCGGTCACGCGGTTCCTGATCGAGATTCTCCGCAGCGACGAGTTGGGGAAATTCGGCACCGATCTGACGATTTCCCAAATCGTAAGTCTCGCCATTTTTACATACGGCATCGTCTTGGCGATTCAGTGCCGGACGCAGAATGACGATCCCGAAAATTCGTCCGCCATCGACGTGACCCAGACCGCTCGGCCGACAACTTGATTCAGCCGGCAACTTGACAGGCCACTTCGAACCGGCGACGATCTGCTGACAATTTTTCTCCAGAGCTGCCGCCCTGTTGTGAACACCGACGATAAAGCGTTGATTGCCCAGTGTCTCGCCGGACAAACCGAGTCATTCGGAAGGCTTGTTGAACGCCATCAAAATCGCCTGCATCACACGCTCTTCAGTCTGATGGGGTCGGAAGAGGACGCGCGGGACGTCGCGCAAGAGGCCTTCGTGCTGGCGTTCCAAAAACTGAAGTCATTCCGTGGTGACTCGGCGTTCTATTCCTGGCTGTTCCGCATCGCATTCAACGCCTCGGTCAGTTTTCGCAGAAAACACCGCCGCAACACGAGTTCATTGGACGCCGCGCACGAGCAGTCGGGCATCGAGACGGTCGATGCAAGCCCCGACGCGCAACCGGCCCATGCCTTGGAAGTTGAAGAGAAACAACAGGCGGTTCGAATGGCACTCTCACAAATCGCCGCGGACTTTCGCGAGGTACTTGTCCTGAAAGAAATGGAAGGCCTCAAATACGAACAAATCGCCGAAATTGTCGACTGCCCGATCGGAACGGTCCGCAGCCGAATTCACCGAGCCCGCCAAGACCTGCGCGAGAAGCTGCGAGTTCTGCTGAAAGAATCGTGACGCGGCGTAACGGATTGAAATGTCATTTGTGGAACATAATCCACTCGGCTGACGGAAGTCCCGGCGCGGTCGAAAATAAATACATGGCCTTTGGCACGGTCGCTTCAAGCATCGCCTGAACGCGATTGTGTGGCTGGTCGGCCTCGACCGATCCCATGAACAGATCCAGCAGGCCCGGCCGCGACCAGTATTTGATCACGCACACGTCGTCGAGACCGATGTCCTTCTTCAACATCTCGAGTACTTCGTCTTCGAAGGCAATCGCGTCAATCAGATGATTCTCGACAGCCTGTGATGCCGTGAAGATCTGACCGGTCGCGAGTTCATTCTTGACAGTGTCGAAATCCAACGACGGACGATTGTCGGATACGACTTTGACAAATCGCTCGAACGAATCGTTCAAGATCGCATCCCACACCTCCCGATCTCGATCGGAAAGTGGCCGCAACGGACTGAGCGAGTCCTTGAACTCACCGGTTTTCAGCGAGCCCCCCGCGACGCCGTATTGTTTGGCCAGCCCGCTCAAGTCATAGCGTGGGATGATGACGCCGATCGAACCGGTCCACGTTGTTGGCTCGGCGAAAATTTTGCCTTTGGGTCCAATTCCCATCGCGACATAGACGCCACCAGAAGCCGCCATTCGCTTCATCGATACGTATGTGGGCTTCGCATCGCTGAGTTCCCGTAACTCGCGATAGATTTGATGGCTGTCGGCCACCAGCCCGCCGGGGCTATCGATGTCCAGCAAAACACCTTTGACCGCGTCGTCTTCC
>CAUZVF010000256.1:0-7023 GCA_963582955.1 Planctomycetota bacterium | reverse complement strand
GGCAGAAATCGCCGAATCATCTTTCGGCCATTCATCACGCGCACTTCTTGAAGCCCGGAATCGCTCGATACGGCGATCTGTACGAACCACGGCAAGCTCTTCCAATCCCACCAGCCGCGGTCTGTGTCGATGCTGTTGCTGCGCCACACCTCGATCCGCGGCCCATTCGTGACGTAAGTGATCGGCGCAAAACCGTACCGTTCGCCGATGTCTTTGTCGAATGCCACTAGTCCTTTGCCGCGACCGCGGAGATAAACCGTTTTGAAATGGTCGGATGCCCATTCCCGTCGCAGCTCCTCGGCCGAGTCAATCAGATGAATCGCGATCGGCGACACCCATTCCGTTCGCCCCGCACATTTCAGGAACGTGTCGAGCATGCTGTCGGCCAGAGTCCCGTTGCGGTAGGTGTAGAGACTGATGAACGGGTTGAGCACGTTATAGTCTTCGGGGGGAATCCCGGCCGGTGTCTTGTCGTCGAGGCGGAAGTTGCCGCATGCGAATTGTTCACGCGCGCCGTTATTCCGCGCCCACTGGTACTGGCCGGGCTGCGGCAGATGATGGGCCAGCTTTCGCGTGCCGGGTTTCAAAAACCCCTCTTCGGGCAGCGTCAGTCCCTTGCGGAATCCGAAATACCAGATGCCGTGCTCCGATTGGATCCGGATGCCTGGAATGAGAACCAGGTTGGCGTCGCTGTCGGCCGCACACTCCGTCTT
The DNA here is from genome assembly GCA_963582955.1 of Planctomycetota bacterium. Lineage (GTDB taxonomy): Bacteria > Planctomycetota > Planctomycetia > Planctomycetales > Planctomycetaceae > CAUZVF01. The sequence continues at coordinate 6,310 of CAUZVF010000256.1, read as the reverse complement.
GAGTTTCTCGAAGTCGGCAGGCTTGATCGAGGCGAAGTCTTCCAGAAAGACGAGGTACTGAACTCCCAACGCCCTGGCCGTCTCGGCATACTCGCGCACGCCGGACTTACCGCCACTGTAGTGGCTGCGGACGCCAATGACGCCCTGGAACTGGTCCATGTCCGGCTCACGGGGCGGTCGCGCGGCAACCTTCGGAGTCTCCTTCCACCTGAACGTCTCCACCGCGAAGCTATCCCGGTCGCTGGCAGAAATTGTTGCGCGAGCCGACGCAGACGAGGTTTCTCCCAGCCAGTTGAGGACGTTCATCAGCAGGCAGTCCAGATCCGATCGCTGGCCGTTGAGTCCCTTGCCCGTGCTGAGACCGTCGTAAATCTTGTTGCCAGAATGGAAATCGGAAAAGACGCTGTTGACACCGCAGAAGGCCAGACGGCCCTTCCCCTCGGCACCCTGCCGTACGGCGACCAGTGGCGGCGCCGCAGATCGGAGCCGCGTGAAACGCTCTTGTTGAAGCCACGGATCGTCCGCGCCCTGGGCCGCGCCCCATCGCTGAAACGAGGTCGTTGGTGCCGCCGCCGCCAACACCGTCCAGTTCGAGTCAACGTCAAACGGAACCGTGTTGGCATTGCGCAATGAGTCAAAATCCGTGGGCCGTTCTGTTCTCCCCGCCACGGGATGCCAGAATCCGTTGACACCCTCGCACAGCGAATTCCGAGCGATTTCCGTTGTGAAGGCGCAAGAGAGCACATCGTACACGGCGAGTGTAGGATTCTTGTCCAAAAGACAGCCGGTAAGCGGGTGAGCACCATAGCCGCCCAGCAAAGTATCCACCGCCTTCATGCCGGAACGCTGCGCGGCGTTGAAGACCATCACACCGCCCCCGCTGTGCAGCAGCTTTCGGAGATCAGCATAGAGCGACTTCGCTTCTGGCTTCAGGTCATCGGTTTGCAGGTCGAGCGCTGGGGGATCTAGCAGCACGACCACATCAAAATTCAGGGAATACCCCTGCCCCTTGGCATACAGGTCAGGGTAGCTGTGGTAGGCGACTCGGTACCGCAGCTTGTCGAGCCGCGCCATGTTCGTGCGAATGAATGAGCCGCCCTCGTTTACAGGCACCCGGCGGCTCACGAAAAGCACGGCCGGCTTGCGCGGCGATGGCACGGTGTCGGCGCCGACTCGCGCGCCCACCGTCATGCTAAGTAAGATCACTGAGAACAAAACTGGGCGACGCATTGTTTCTCCTTCGCTGTACGACGGCCTTGGAAGGCCATCGTACTTCAAGCAAACCAGAAAGCGTATAGCTTTGGAGCGCCCACGCCGCTTACAAGTTCAAAGCGTAGGCGGACGTCGCTGATCTCGTTTAGCAGATTCGACGCTTGAGGCAGCGTGCGATGGGCTTTCCAAGTGATGGTTGCATCGATCTGATTGCCGGTGATCGCGGTGCATTCTGCCAGCGAATAGCCTGGTAATGGTTTGCCGCTTTTGGTGTCGAGCAGTTCGGCCCGTAGTTTCGATTTGCCTGGACAATCCACGTTTACATGCAGGCGAGTGGGCTGCCGTGGGACTCGGAATGGAATCGTGACCAGCGATCCTCGCTGCTGTTCGCTGGCAAGGCCGATGGACGTGAAGCCGTCGCGACGCAGAGTGGCCAGGCCCGGCAGACAGACCGGTTTCGGACGGCCTTGCAGAGGTGGTTTGCGCTCAGTGCCGCCGCCGTAGTAAAGGCGGATTTCGCGATCCAGGATCACGGGCGTTGACGGCAGGATCGTTTGAGCATCCCAGTCGTCGGGCTGTCCAACCGAGATCACCTTGCTGCCGACTTGGACGTGATGAAAGGTTTCGGCGTCTCGGCTCACCGCCAGCTCAATCGGCATGTTGAGCGGATCATGTTGGTCCTGATAGAGCGCAACAAAATACCCTTCATATGGAAAACAGACGGTGTCATGAACCTGACCGGTTGGGCCACCCACGGCAGGCGGGATGCCGCGCACCGCAGGATCGATCAGCGGCATCTCCGGATGCGCGATCCAGTGTTGAGCATCGGGACTGAACAAGTAGCTTGTACCGCGGCGGCGAAGGTTCATCGACATGAATCCATAAGCCTTGTAGCGCCGTTTCGGATCAGCCTCGTCGTCGTCGCGGAAGATGCTGTTGGGAATCACCGACAACGGTCTGGCCTGATCGCCTGGGAATCGTACTTCGCCTTGGTGCTCGTCGAGATGGATGCCGTCGGGCGAAGTAAACAAGTCCATCAAGAACATCTCTTCGCGCGGGTCGTACTGTTTGTCGTATTTTCCTGTGCGGGCAATTTCGAGATGGTGACCGGAATTCCAGAAAATAAACGCTTTGTAGCGCCGCTTCGGATCGGGATCGTGTTCATCTCGGATCATCACTGGCGAGTGACGCACATGCGGGACGATGTTGTTCTCCCGCGATCCGTTCCATTCGACCAGGCCGACACGCACGCGCCGCCAGTGAATTCCATCGGCGCTCTCGGCATAGCCACAAAGCATCCAGTCCCACCACGGTGTGCGCGGTTCGCCTTTTCGAGGCTCACGGATGCCGCCGTACCACATGCGGTATTTGCCGTTCTCGTGCAGCACAGTCCCGGCATTAAAAACGCGGTCTTCATCGAACGAACCAGCGGAACCGGTGTCCATCAGCGGGTTCCGCGGGTGCTTGACTGCCGCCTCGACTTGCATGTTTACGTTTTCCGTGCGAGCGACTTCCAGCATGTCGAGAAAGAGCACCTTGCGGCCGGAGTCGGCAGCCAAATCGGGAACGGTGATACTCCGGTATTCCACACGCTGGATCGGCGACTCGCACGTGAGCAGCAGTCCGATGTTGTGTGGACTGGCAGGCTGCGACTGATGTCTCGCAATGTCGGCTAGAGATCGTTTCTCGGCACACATTCGCCCGATCGGCAGCAAGTTGAAATCGAAATGCGGCGGCCGATGGTAGATCCTCGGACCATTCGTGATGTCGCTCCAGTCGTTGCTGAGCCAGCGACTCCAGAACGTGCTTCGCCGTGTGCTGTTTACGAAGAACAACCAGCAAACGCCGTGTCGATCACGGGTCAGGCCGGGCGAATGAATCTCATCAGAAGTCAACCACGGACTGGTCACCGTTAGCGGGATGTTTCGCCGCCACTTCTTGCCATCCGTGAAAGAATAGCGCAAGTGCCCGTAGGCATCTTCGCTGACAATGAGAGTCTGCCCGCCAGTGGCCAGGATGGTCGGCTGTCTTCCTTCGCCCAGTCGTTCGACTTGCGCCGCTGCGTCCGGTTTGTCGATCCGCGCGTAGAATAACTCTTCGGCAACGTTGCTCCACACGAGATGACAGCGCCCCGCCTCGTCCACATCCGCAACCGGTGCGAACATAGGGCCCGCACGATGAACCTCTTGCAGACGCCAGCGCGTTCCTTTCAGATACGCCACGCCGACCGATTCGTGTTGCCGATCGCGAGCCTGATGCCAGGTCAAAGCGAGCTGTTTGTCGACGACCAGCAGATCGCCCAGCCGGTAATCGCCCTCAACCGCATGCCGCGCGCGATCCCACTTGAGCTTTTTATCCGCCAGAGTAGCACGGGTGTACTGAATTCCGTGCGGCCCGGTCCATGCCACGTGCAACTTGTCACCAATGGAAACCAGGCTGCCGCCAAATCCCCAGGGACCCGCATCCGGCACGACGCTATCCGGTCCGGTCAGCACGGCAAGGTCTTCGAAATCGGCGAGGTTGCGCGGAGTCTCGCGCCGAGCCACCATGAGCCGCAGCTCCGATGGTCCCGCGATCTCCGAATGCACCAGCAATAGACGCCGACCATCCGGCCGAGATGCAACCTGTCTGCCGTTATTCGGCGATTTGAAGAACTCAAGAAGCAGACGATTGAGCATCAGGTGACCCTTGTCATTGGGAAGCCTTCTCGGCTTGCCGAAATTGTAACGAGAAAAGGTCGGCGTCAGATAAAATGATGCGCAGGCGGATCGGCTTCCCCGCCAGCTCCTGCAGATCCGAACTGCCCTTCCAGCGGACCATGCGAGTCAGTTCGTCGCCGTAGATTTCGTCGCACGCTTCCGCTTCATAACCTTTCAACGGCTTGCCTGATGAGTCTCGAATCTCCACTCGGATGCTGCCGGCGGCAGACGTCGAGTAATTGATGACGAGTTGGTCGCCGGCAAATACAAGCGGTTGAGTAATCAGTTCGCCGACCTTGTATTTGGCATGGACGGAAACCAGCCCATCCTCACGCAGTACGCCGCGACGGATGGCAACCGACTCGGTGCGGTAATGTTCAATGAAGTACAGAGACATCTCGCCATTGCCTGTCGGCACCAGACCAGGGCCAACTTCGATGGCCCGTTCGTGCCAATTGAGTCGATCGCGACCAGGCCGCAGAAAGGCCTCACGGAACCGCCGGTCCCAGTGGACTCCGTCGCGGCTGGACATAAAAACGATGTCCGAGAGTCCCCGTAGTTTCCAGTCGGGATCGGCCGACCTGCGCTCAGGCGAAAATCGTTTCGGAAACATCAACAGAATGTCTGGACGGCGGTAGTACGGTGTGGCCGCATTCTTGTAGAGATGGTCGCGGTCCGAATCCTTCCACAAATCCAATGTCTCCAGGGCCGACCAGCGACGAAAATCGGACGACACCGCACGGCGAATTCCACGAGTCCCACCTGGCCAACCGTCCGGCCAGCCGCGGGCATAGATGACGTACTGGCTGCGCGCGGAATCCCAGAAGGCGATATTGTGCGAATCAAACATCAGGTCGCCGCGCGGCCCACGGATAATCGGTGCCTTCTGCAACAGCCGCCAATGCAAGCCATCGGCCGAGACCAATCCGTAAAGATCGTCGGCGGGCGGATCACTGCCAGGCTGCCGGCGAACGCCGATCGCCTTGTACCGTTCGCTGGCTGGCGTCTTGGGCTTGCCGTCCTTGAACACACACAAAACATAAGGGGCAGATTTGCCAGGTCCGCTCGACCAAACAAGATTATTGTTCTTCTCACCACGAAACTCGACCAGCCCCAGCGACGGTTTTGTCCAGCGCACGCCGTCGTCACTTTCCGCGTAGCCGGTGTAGAAGGGTGGCGCATTGTAATTGGTTCGATACCACATGCGATAACGTGATTCGTCTTTGATAACGACCGGATCGAACATCGTCGTGTCTTCCCACGGTTTGTTCTTCTTAATCGCGACTTCCGCTCGCCGCGGACTGTGCAGCCGAAATTCCAGGTCGCGCATCGACTCGATCAATTCATCGTCGAGAAAGAGTTGCAGCTTGCTCCCAATCGAGATGGCTTTGCTGCTGCCTTCAAATGTCTTCAGCGGATCTCCAACGACCTTACCAGGCTGCGCATAGAACAGAAACGACGAGACGGACAACGAAAGAATCAGTCGGTTCATCAAACGGCTCCCGCATTGGGTTCGGTTGATGGTGACCAGCGGCGAGTATTCTCACATGCGTGGTATGCGAGAATCAGCACGAAATTCGTTTTCATAATTTCATTATTGCGAATACGAATTTGGCACAAAGTGATTGTGCCGGATTTGGAATTCGAAGGAGTACAGCTTGGCTTGCTTGAGGTGAAACCTCAACTTGATGGGGCGGGCTTGGAGTGGATGGCAATTCGAGCCACCCTTCCAGTACACGACGTGGCGAATGTTGTCGCCGGTGATGGGTTTGCAATCGTCCTTCGAGAAACCTTTGATCACTCGGCCGAGAGCATCGATGGCTTCAACGCGAATTGATCCGTTGTCTGCCTTCGCATTCACGACGAGCGTGTCGCCGACCGCGATGACGCGGCGAGTTGTCAGCGTCCCCTCAATCTCGGCATCGACCGAGACGAATCTGTCGCGTCGATCTGTGGCGAGGACGATGCCGCTTTCGAGCAGGTCTTTGTGCGGTCTGAACCAGTGCTGTCCCGTCAAGGCTTGATCGTACAATCCGATTTGATCTCCCAAAGTCAGTGGCGGTTCGTTGTGCGGCTTCTTCCAGTCGATGCAGTTGGTCGATGTGGCGTAGCACAGTCGCTGCTGCTTCCGATCGGCCGTGTCGACGACGTACCACATCTTGAAGAGTTTTTCCTTGCGATCAAACAGCACGGAGCCGCAGTCCAGCTTCGTCTCGGCGGGCAGGCTTTCAACGGCTTTGACGGATTGATTCAAGACCCTTCTTGCATCGGTGATCTCTTCAATGATGTAGTCGTCGATAAACAGTTGCTTTCCGTTCAGAATGACAGCATCGCTGGCGAGTTCGTCGTTGAGGTCTTTGAACAGCAGCGATCGCCGGTCTTCTTTGGCAGCAAGCGCC
>CAUZVF010000255.1:0-7031 GCA_963582955.1 Planctomycetota bacterium | reverse complement strand
TGCTGGCAATCAGGCCAATCCAAAAAAAATCGTTTCCGCCGATCCACGGCTGCAAGACTCCGCGAAATACCAATTCTTCGCCAAATCCGGCCAACAGTGCGAGAAGGATCAGGTCGTACCATCGGCAGACGGCGAGTGATGGGCCTAGCATGTCGATCAGAAAGCGTTTAATCGGTAACAGTGGACCGATCGGAAAATGGTGGCTTGCCAAGAACAGAACGAAAATCGGTATCGTCGCCGCAACTCCCCATGCCACGGCTTGCCATTCGAAACGCAATGTTGCAACTGGACTAATTTCCGCAATCCAACCGAGAAAGAACGCCACCGCGACCAATCCGCCTTCCATGATGCCTGCGAAGTTCAAGAACTGTCCGCGATCGGTAGGATCAAACATTTCAACATCAGCAATTCATGGGGATGCTGGGCACAAGTACGACAATCGGAAAAACTTGCGTTTCGCAGGCGAACGGTTTTGCACCAACAATCAATGCAACGCAAGATGCAACCGAAACACTACACGAACCCGAAAGTCGTGTCCGATAACTTTCTATGTCGCCCAACACTTGACATGCAACCTTGACGATCGACCGCGGCGACACCGGCGAAATGTCGAAACTCGATCCGGAGTTCAATGCCCCACTTCGGATCGAACAAAACTCGACACCCATCCTACTTGATTGACCACGTTCGACTCCAAGGAGTGACTCTCTAATCGGACCGCTCCGATCTTCGCCGGTTTTTCTACTCTTCGCCGTCATCGTTCACCCCCCTCGGAACGGTGACGGCGTTTTTTATTGCGCCCCCACGTCGGTGGAAAAATGACTTGAGCTACGCAAGTCACGTAGCACTTCAGTCACGTTTCCACCGACGCGGGTGTACGGTGGGGAATTCATTTTGCCGGACTTGATTCCTTGCCGGCCCGCTCGAACACGACGATGTGCTGCCAAGGGAGAACGCCGATCGTTTCGACCCATTTCAGTCCGAATTCCGGCAGTCCCGCTTCCTTCTTCACTTGGCGTTCGTACATTTTGTGGACCAACTTAATCGGGACGGTCGGGTCTTCCTTGCGGTATTCGACAAACGCTATTTTGCCGCCGGGTTTTAGCGACTTCGAGAGTTCCAGCAGCATTTCATAAGGAAATTCGAATTCGTGATACACATCGACCATGATGACCCAATCGATCGACGATGCCTTCAATTTCGGCGACTTTGACGTTCCCTTAACCAGTTTGATGTTCGTGATCTTGCGTTCTTTCATCCGTTTTTTTAGTCGGTCCAACATTTTCTGCTGCACGTCGACGGCGACGACTTTACCTTTGGACGCAAGTTGTTCGGCCAGCAAAAACGAAATCACACCGCTGCCGGCTCCGATGTCGGCGACGACCATTTCGGGCTTCAGCTTCAGCGATTTCACCAACAGCGTCAGCCGTTCTTCACGCTCACGTTTGTCACGTTCCAACCAGTCGACCCCGCCAAATCCCATGACATGGGCAATCTCGCGGCCCATGTAGAACTTGCCGATTCCGTTCGGATCGTGAATCCTGCGAAACGTGTATCGCGGATTCTGTTTCTCGGTTTTTTTGGCCGAGTCTTTCGAGGGTTTCTGCTTGTCCGGGTTGTCGGCGGCGATTGAGGATCGGGCCGACGAAAAAACAGAAATTGAAACGATTGCGACGACTAGACCAACACCGATTCTTGAACAACGATTTCTCATCCGACTAATCTCCCGTTTCAGATTCCGTTGTTTGTACCAGTTCGCCCGTTTCCGGACTACGGCCGTTTTCTTCCATGATCGATGACCAGTCGCTCTTGTCAATCGGTGTTGCTTCATCGACCAACAAGACAGGAATATTATCGCGGATATCGAAGCCCAATCGGCATTTGGGACCAACGCAAATCACTCGCTCGCCATGCATGATGAGCGGTGACTTTGACTGAGGACACTGCCACAGGTCTTTAACGGCGCTGGCATCAAACGGCATTAACAGAATCCTCGGTTCAAAAACCACGCAGATCGCGGATATCTTCGAATGACCGTAATCGGTAGTCGATTCCCACATAATCCAGAACAGAACACAGAGCCCTCACGGCAACTCCCAACCCGTCGGGACCGCTGAATCCGCCGAATTGCCCGCCGCCTTTCAGATGCGGTTCCACTTCCAAGAAAATGCCCGGCACGCAGAGCTTTTTCATCTTTCGCTCACACTTTGGCAGATACTCGCGGAAGTCACGCAACACCAACTCGTGGCCGGCGTCGCCGACGTTGGCCGGGACGAAGTTTTTCAGCCGCTCTTCATCCACAACTCCCGTCCATCCGAGGCTGGGATCGATCGAGTAATCTTTGATGTGCAACCATCCGATCGAGTTTCGCATGGCCTTGTATTCATTGTAACACTGTATCGGGTTCTTGTTCTGAGCGGCCACGTTGCCGCCGTCCCAGATGGTGACCATGTTCGGATGCTTCACGCGCCGCGACAGTTCCGCCAGCAACGGCCCCGTTTCGCCGATCAGATTCGGTTCGATTTCCAATCCGTACACCAATCCCTCTTTCGCACAGAGGTCAACCAATTCTCCCAACCGATCGACGGCTTGTGGAATGTACGATTTCGGGTTTTCTCCCTGTGGATGATAAAACGAGAAGCCGCGAATCAGCTTCGTGTCGAGTGCATGCGCCGCGCGAATTGTAGCGGCGACCTCGGTCTTCAGATACTTCTTGAATGGAACGAACTTGTTGTGCGACCCGTCCTCCTGATCGAGCAGTTTGATTTTGCCAATTCTCGACCCAATGCTGGTGACGTGCATGTCGAATTCGGAGTGAAGTTGCGTCAGTGTCTTCAGTTCCGTCTTATTTAACTCGACAACGTGTTTGATTTCACCGGTGCTGTTGACGTCGATAAATCGTGGGCTGTAATACTTCAGCCCAATCGCGGCCAACGTTGACATTTGCTCGATAGCGGTTTTACGGTTGGCTCCTTCGTCGGCAAAGGCACTGATAATGACAGACGGGTTATTCGGCATTGATGAATGATTCCAGCGAGAAAAGTGAATCGACGAAACTCTCGTTTAACAACGGCCGATCAATGAGTGTCGCCTTTCGCTCCGCGAAAGTTGCGCAACTTTCGCGGAGCGAAAGGCGACTATGCAACAGTTATTAACCACCAGCCAACGGGCAGAGCTGCAATGAAACTTCTTTTTTCCAACGCAGAGGAACGAAGAGCGCGAAGTTAAGAAAGATCAATCTTTGCGTACTTCGTTTCTTTGCGTTGTCACAAGATACGGATATTTCTGTCGTCACATTTTGCTGTCAGCAAAAATGTGAGCAAGAAAACAACCGACCGACCGTTAGAAAAGACAACACCCATGTATTTCGAAACGATGAACCCGTGCATCTAACGAGGGAGAATAAGACAATCCCAGGCATCTCTCAACTGTCGAGTCGGATTGGATTTCATCATAGCTCCGACTTAGAATGGCGTTCATGAACACAAACTCCAATAGAAAGCAGTTGCGGGCCGGCATGGTCGGCATGGGCATGATCTTTGACGAAACGTATCGGCCGTTCTTCGAAAGTGCGCACCGAGACGGACTCTACCGCCGCGATTTCGGAGACATCGACGTGCCGTTGACGGCGGTGGCATCGCGGACGGGCAAGCGTGCCGAGGCGTATCGAGATGCGGCCGGAGACGCCATCCATCCATTCGCAAGTTTCGCGGGCGATGATTCCGTCGACCAACTTCTCGGCAGCGGAGTTGAATTCGTCTGTGTGGCGACTCCTGACGACCGGCACTTCGAGGCGTCGATGAAGGTGCTTGAAGCCGGGTCGCATCTTCTGGTCGAAAAGCCGTCGGTGTTGACGCTGCAACAACTCGACGCACTCGTCGCGAAGGCGCAAGAAAAGAACGTGTTGGCAAAGGTCGTCTACCACAAGCTGCTTGATCCCGATCACAAGAAGCTGCGAACGTTGATTCATGACGGAATCTTACAGCACGTCAACACGGGTTATTGCACTCTGTTGGAACCCAAATTGATTTCCGGATCGCAATTTTCGGAATGGATCACCGGCCGGAATCCGGGAACTTACGTCGCCGTGCATTACATTAAGCTGATCGATTTTACCTTCGGCGGACGGCTGAAAACGATCACGGCCACGGGGCAGCGCGGACTGGTGGGTCCGCAAGATGGCCCAACATGGGACAGTTGCCAGATGCGGATGATCTACGAATACGATTCGGGCCGCGAGGCGGCGTTTGACATTCATACGTCTTGGGTCACGCCGGACAACTTCCCCGGCTATGTCGAGCAGGAAGTACAGTTTCGTTTTGACAACGGCATCTGGAACGGCCATTCGCGCAAACGTGGTGTCGAAGTGACGATCGAAGGCAAGACGCCGTTCGAGTTCAAGAATTCGATGAACAACCACTACAACGGCACGTTTGTCGAACCTTGGGGCGAGCGATCTCAGCGTGGATACGGCATGGAAGTCATCGAGCGATTCGTCCGGGAAGTTGCCTTTGTCGAGTTCAGCGGCGACGAATCCCAACGATCCGCACGACTCGATGAGATTCGAACGCTCAACTACAACGAACTCGCCGCCGACCGCCAGACGGTTGCCGCCGTGCAAGCGCTCGAAGCAATTCTGAATCACCAATCCAACGGCCAACCGGATTGCGTCGTTCGTGTGAACGATACGAACGGCGGCCTGGTTTTGTATCGTCCAGGGTGCGCTGAACCAGAAGTTCTCTTTGAACCGGTCGTTTGAACGCATTGGAGTGCCCGCGAAAAGCGAGACTGGACGCGAATTACGAGGAAATTTGGGATTAGAATTGAAAAACTTTGTGAAGCTGATTGAAAGTGGCTAGGATTGCAGGTGTGGGCTTGGCGGACTGGTCACTCATTCGATTTCGGGAACGGATATCATGAATCGGTTTTGGATTCTGGCCGGTGTTTGGATTTCGCTGATCGCGACTGCGCGGATTGCGGATGCGCAAATCTCGGTCCAGCAGCCGGTTGTGAGTACGTTTTCGGTTTCGACGACCGTTTCAGTTCCCGACAGCGGCGCGGGTTTTTTGGGCAGAGTGAGCCGCGCGGGTGCGAGCCGGTCGAGTTACGGGCCGTTTCGATCGGGGACTTCCAGCGGAGTCTTCCGCCGTGATTCCGCGGCGAGTGCTCGGGTCAGGATTCACGATTTCGCATCGATGGACGAACGGCTGTTGAGGTTGGGATCGCCAAGATCATCGGGACCCGTGTTGTCTGGTTATGCAAAGCATGCGTTTTCGAGTCTCACAAGTCGGCGCCTTCCCGCTGGCCCGGACAGTATTGGCCAGCGCCGGTTACTCGCGCTTGGTAAGCGTTCTGAATCCTCATCTTCCGTTGCAAAGCTAAAATCGCCGCGGCGCAAGCGCACGCATTTGAAAGCCGATCGCAGTTATCATTTAGGATTACAGGCCATCGAACGCGGAAAGACAGGTCTGGCGAAATTACACTTCAAAACCGCCGCGAAACTGGGTTCGGCGATTGCCAAGAAAGAACTCAGTAGTTTGAAATAGTGTGGACGTCGTCAATTGTCGTCTTTCGCTCCGCGAAAGAGCGCTTTTATTGCGGAGCGAAAGGCGACTCTGATCCGTCAATCGAAGATTGTGCCACTAACCATCGGATCTGTTTTAGTCCGCATCGCCCGCTCGTGCATGCCATTCCGTCACGGCACTCACGAATGTCTGCAATTCGCCGTCACTCGAAAACGCCCTTCGCGGAATGACGAAGCCGACGTCCGAATAAATGAGAATGAGGTCGCCAGCCGTCTCGATCGACTTCACGCCACTCCATTCTCGAACCGTTTCTCCAGCCGGGCTCCGGATGGCGATGTTGCTTTGCGAGACGGTCAAATGCCGCTTCCCCAACGCGAGTTGTTCGTCGAAGCCAAGGTCGTCATGGTCGTTCGACTTCACGGCATTCATCAAATTGCCATAGCGCGACTTTACTGTTTGATATCCGAAGAACAGCGACGCGGCAGCGCCAACAACATAAAGCAGGTTTAACTGTGGAGGCCAATCCAGTCCGAAGAACAAGACGGTTTGATGCATCAGAAACGGAACGAGCAGCCCGAAAGCCACCAACATCAAGCAAAATAGGGCATGCACAAGGCCGACATACACCCGTGACCGTGACCAGGAATACGACTCGTAATCGCGCAGATCTTTGCGATCGAGTACGTAATCGAGTTCGAAAACGGCGGAATCGAGACTGCTTGGCATGAATTCGTCTGGTTTTGGTGTTTGTCAGAAAACGCCCGTCACCAATGCAGTTTACAGAATCGCGATGTGGAAGTCTTCGTGTTTTGATTAGAGGTAGTTTCAAAACCCTGTTGTAGCGGCGTCGCAAGACTTCGGGCTGTGGTAAACCCTCGTATCCCCGAAGTCTTGCGACTCCGGCTACAGTCAAAACGTAGCGTCGACCAGTTTTGAAACTGCGTCCAGCTAAGCCGCTGCACCGTTTTGCAACAGTCGTTGCTTGAGGCGAATTTTCGCGAAGCGTTCGCCACGGGCGTCGTAAAAATAGATCAGGTTATGATCGGTCGTCCAAATTGCTCCCAACCGGACGCTGCGCGGCCCGTGAATCGAGAATTGCAATCCGCAGTTGCGGCCGCGTCGTACGAGTTGCATTTCGCTCAGCCGGAATTGATCTTCAACAAGGTTCTCTTTCTGGCATAGTGTTTTGTGAACGTAGGATCGTAAGTCGTCGATGGAACGGATTTCGTCTACATATTCACTCATATGTTGGTCTCTCGGAGGGACGGTCGAGGGGGTCAAGCAAGGCGGCTACAAAGATTTTCGGTTTTGCCGGTTGCGAAAACAGAGCAGAAGCAAGCGGTTGGGCTTCGTGATTCGACGTGAGTATGGCACGGCCATTTTGAAGTGTCCGTTTCAAGCTGGCTCTTTCACTCTGTTGCCAGAGCCATGCGCGGGTCAAACAAAATGCCCACGGCATAGTATCGGTGAAGTTTGACGATGGCTGCTAACGAATTACTTGTCGCC
>CAUZVF010000254.1:0-7041 GCA_963582955.1 Planctomycetota bacterium | reverse complement strand
GACCACGTTGGTCGAAGAAATGAGCGTGAGGACTCAGCGGTTGCGGCCGGCCATGAAACGGCTCGAACAGATTTCTCGCCGCATGAACGAACTCAAGCGGCAGATCCATTGTCTTCGCAATCTGAAAACGGCGAAGGATGAACGGGCAAACCTGCAACGCGAGCTACAGGACTTGATTGATTTGACGCTGGAAACTCCCGATAGCCTGCGGAAACGGATTGCCGACATCGATCACCGGTTTGGTGCCTACGAACAAGCCATGCGTGATCTTTCCGGCGGAAACTTGCGGCTGGTTGTTTCGATTGCGAAGAAATACCGCAACCGCGGCCTCAGTTTTCTCGACTTGATCCAAGAAGGAAACACGGGGCTGATGCGGGCGGTTGACAAATATGAATACCGACGTGGCTATAAATTCTCGACCTATGCCACGTGGTGGATTCGTCAAGCCATCACCCGGGCGATCGCCGATCAGGCACGGACGATTCGCATCCCGGTACACATGATCGAAACAATGTCGAAACTGAGACGCGTCCACAAGCAACTGGTGCAAGAACACGGTCGCGAACCGACGACGGAAGAAACCGCCGAGGCCGCCGATGTCAGCTTGGAAGAAGCCCGCCGGGTCTTGAACATTTCTCGCCATCCGATTAGCCTGGACCGCCCAGTCGGGGAAAGTGAAGACAGCTACTTCGGTGACTTCATCGAAGACAGCGGCACCGAGAGCCCGGTGAACACGGCCACTCAGGAAATGCTCAAGGATAAAATCGACGCGGTGCTCAAGACATTGACTTATCGTGAACGTGAAATCATCAAGCTCCGATATGGGCTTGGCGACGGGTACACCTACACGTTGGAGGAGGTAGGCCGCATCTTCAAAGTCACTCGCGAGCGTGTGCGGCAGATCGAAGCCAAAGCCGTTCGGAAGCTCCAACATCCTGTGCGGAGTAAACAATTGAAGGGCTTTCTGGAAGGCCTCGAAGCGGCCAACATTAAAAACTAAGAAACACAAAGCCGGTCAGTTGACCGGCTTTTTTTATCGCTGGAAATGTTTGAGGGGACACAACGATGACGACGGCTGCCGGCGGTTTGCGCGAGCTGCACCAATTGCTGATCAGACTCAAGGACGTCAATCACAAACTGACGAATGGCCCGAAAAAGATTGAAGTCCGCAAGAAACTGGTCGTGAAAAAGCGGGAAGAACTGGCAGCACAAAAGGCCCTGGTCATCGATCTTAAGAAGTCGGCCGACGAGAAGGATCTGCAATTAAAGACCAACGAAGCCAAGATCAGCGAGCTACAGGGAAAGCTGAATACGGTGACTTCGAACAAGGAATACGACATTTTCCGTAGCCAGATCGAGGCCGATAGAATGGCCAACAGCGTTCTGGAAGATGAAATTCTGGATTCGCTCGAAAAGGTCGATCAAGCTCAGCAGAAAGTGAACGAATTAACCGAGCAGTCGGAATCCGCCGAGGCCGAAGCAAAACGGATCGCGGATTCGGTGGCGATCGAAGAACCCGATCTGCGTAGCGAACTCGCCGCCATCAAGGCTGCAATCTCCGATGCGGAAAGCCCGCTGCCGAGTTCGATCGTACCGTTTTATCGCCGGCTCGTTGACGCGCACGGATCAGATGCCTTGGCGGCCATGGAATCCGGCGTTTGCACCGCGTGTTACATGGAAGTTTCTCCCAACAATCGGGTGGAACTGAACTCCGGAAAGATT
Source organism: Planctomycetota bacterium (assembly GCA_963582955.1). Taxonomy (GTDB): domain Bacteria; phylum Planctomycetota; class Planctomycetia; order Planctomycetales; family Planctomycetaceae; genus CAUZVF01. The sequence continues at coordinate 5,319 of CAUZVF010000254.1, read as the reverse complement.
GTGCGGTGCCGGAGCTGCGACCGGATTCTCTATCTGCCAGAATGAATCGCCAAAAACCGTCGTCGGCTGGTTTGACTGGACGCCTGACCCCGGACGTTGGTTAGATACCGGTTTTATTTCCGCGCCATTCCTTACAATCTGAATGGCTGTCTTTCGTCAACATCGGCACGGCAAAGTGTTGCCAAAAGACAACACGGCACGTGACTGGTGCTTCTCTCACAAATCGCCCCAACGTCCCGTAAGTTCGTTGTGAAGAGCATTTGCGGTACAGCGTGTGTAGCTGCCTTTCAACTCATTCCAGAATTGGCGCGGACTTTGCGTCTCAACGGACGTCCCGATCGGTTTTCCACGCAACAAACACGACGTCCGCAAAGGCATTTCGAGATGGCCAGAAAAGACCGCATGCAGCTTCACGAACGCAACGGAGTGACCGTTCTGGATATGGGCAGAATTGAGATCTGGGACGGTGCCGACCTCTCGCTGTTGCGGGATACGTTAACCGAATTGTTCGAAGACCACGGCTGCAGGTCTCTCGGTGTTGAGATGACGTATGTCAAATACGTTCCCAGCGGCTTCTTCGGAATGATGTTTGACTGGCTCGAAAAAGGCTGCGCGATTCATTTGTATTCCCCATTGCCGCATGTGCAAGAGATGCTCTGGTTTCGGCAATTCTTCGATCACTTGGAAGACGGCTGCCACAAACTGCTCGCCGAACCGAAATTCAACATGTCGGCAACACCGACGATCGCCCGGATCACGCCGCCTTGGAAAACAACCGAAAAAACGCCTGCGGCAATAGACGGCCGGTCACGGCAAGTTGTCGCTCCGTAGTCACGCACGCGTGGATTGCTTCATCGATCGAAACCCGCCGATGGAAACGATCGTTGGGTTTGGTTCCAAATACGCTTGTGCCAAGCAGATCGCGCGGCCACGCTGGACGCCATCAATGGGCTGTTGGCTCAACGGGCCAAGATTACCACCGCAATGGCGGGCCATCCAGACGCCGCAAGTACCGGTCGCGAAACTCGAAGAATGCCGACTCGGCGGCTGCTTGAGCGTCCATGGTCGCGGCGCCAAATCGCAACGCGAGATTGATTTGGCCGTCGAGTCCGTCAAGCCCCAGAGCTTCGACGATCTCGAAGATCTTCTTGACCTGAGGATCATTCTTGATCCGTTCTTCCAAGTCCGGACGTGGCTTTGACGCGTCTTTCGTAATGCTGTGTTTCCAGATCGCCTTCCACGAATTATCCGGCATCCGCGCCAGCAATTCGCTTTGAACGGTGACGCGACGCGCCGAGATATTGTTCTTCAATCGCGTGATTCGCAATCCGATGGCATCTTCTGTTCCGGCTTCTGAAATTGCTTTCCGGATTGCTTTGCCGTCGCCTTTCTTCGCTGTTTTTGGTTTGCCAAGCAATTCCGCAATCAGTCCGTCGATTTCCGATTGTTGTTGGAGCAATTGAGACACAACTTTTGCGATGTTGGCACGCTCAACATCTTCGCCCGTCCGAAACAGGGCACTGCCGGTGCCCTGAAAGTCGATGCCTTTGCGGAACTGATATTCGACGACCGCCTTGCGTGCGGCCCACTCGTGCTCTGATTGTCCGCGCGGAGGCAGGCGATCCGACAGATCAATCACCTCTTTGGTGGGATCGATCCCCTTGCGTGCCAACTCACGCGCCAATTCCGCGATGGGGCGGCGTTCGGGATCGTCCAAACGGTCACGCCATGCAATCAATACTATTTGTTTTCGAAGGCGCGGCTGAATGTAGACTCGTGCAATTTGTTTCGCCGGAATTTCCAGCAAGATGAACTGAGTCTCTTTCTTTTTCGCATCGTCTTTAGCAACTTTTCCCAGCCGTTCGAGTTCTTTCTTGAGAAAGAAAACCAGGTCAGCATCTTTGGCACGACCTTTCATCCATTCGCGAATGCGAATCATCAATGTCTCTTGATCACGCACCTGCGATTCTTTGTCGAGCCGCGCTTTCTCGGCATAAAAATCTGGAAACACTTCCCGCAGCCAACCGCGTTGCACGGCCATCAAGATCGTGGCATCTGACGATCGATTCAAAACAGCACCGCGCAACCGTGGGCCATCCTTGACCGATACCAAATCAACGCCCAACTTCGTAAGAGCCGATCTGGGCGGCGCCGCAAACAGCGATACACTCAGATAAAGAAGTATCGTACCGACACATGCAATCGAGATTCGCATTGCAACACTCCAACGAAGTAAACACGTCGCTAGCTTTGTTAAGTTTGCCCTCGTCACGTGGACAATGTCTAACGCTTTTCCAACTGATATTCTACTTTCAGACTCTCCTCGGCGGCTACACAAATTGCGAATGTTGTTTCGTCGACCTCGCGAATGGTTGCGGTCAACAAATCAGGAAAGACAGGTACAGTAACTTCGCCGGATGATGTCTGCCAGATTACATCAGCAATAGCTGATCCAAGAGAATCGATCGGCACGTTGCGACTTCGACGACTGAACCGTCTCCAAGGAGTCCAGGTGTGGTCCCGGCAGATTCGTAGGTTTAGAGAGAAGTCGCTTCCGATTCTGAAGCCAAACCCCCCGTAATCAAAGTTTTCGGCCTTGCATAGAACCACAAGATCACCGTTGGACATGGCTGTGACCTCGTAGAGAATCGTTTTCGCAGTCGCCAGCTTTTCAATCGAGACGTCCGACGGATTCGACGGCACCGAGGCGTGTTGTAGAGTCTCGCTTGCTCCGTAGGACTGAATCCAGAAAAGGTGAATGGCCCCATCCGTGCCTCTGATCGCAGAAACACGTGGCGAATACTCGGCGCGATATTCGGCAAGAACGTATGCTTGGGATTGCCACTTTCCTTCTCTAAGCGATCCAACAGCATAGATGATTCTAGTCTTGCCCCAAACATCCCCAAGTACTGCGTGAAGAACGTCATCATCGACTACAAAATCAACAACGCCACGAAATTCACGTCCCAAATCATGAAACACCAGATTTGGTACTGGAATGTGCTCATGAGGGCGGACACCGAAGTGTTTTGAATCAAAACTATGTTTGTGATAGAGCATTGCTTCCGCTTGGGTTTGATCCATACGGTAGAACACCGCCTGAGCCAACGGCAATTGAAGAGGCGACGACGAAGTTTTGGGGTGACGTTTGCACGACTGTGGATGCTCGGTTACTGCCAGCAGAGCTTGAGCGACGAGGAAGCCATTGTGTTTATCGCGTTTCACCACGCTTTCCGACAGGAGCTTTTGTAGCTGAACATGTCGAGGTTCATGCGCGGCAAACGTGGGCGGAAGGAGTTCGAATCGTAACTTCAAGCGATACGATTGATCGGGATCCTGAATCGCCGCGTCAATTCGGACGAAGCTGATCTGATTGAAATCCTCGCCGTTCCCACGGTTTGCCAACTTGTAGAGCAGAAACGATGCAAGAACTACACAGAGAATGGCAAAGGCAATTACCGCTGTCGTCTTACGGGACCAGAGTGGCTCGCGATCAAGCGCTAGTTGAGTGGGATTGCTCATATTCATATCTGCCAGATTTTCTGCCAGATACATCAGTGTAACAACTTCGCGTCACACAAGAATGTCTTTTACGACATGACCATGCACGTTGGTCAGCCGTCGATTGATGCCGTTGTGATAGAACGTCAATCGTTCGTGGTCGATGCCGAGCAAATGCAGCACGGTCGCATGAAAGTCGTGCCAGCTTACGCGGTTTTCGACGGCCTTTAGGCCAACCTCGTCGGTGTTGCCGTAGGCGAATCCGGCTTTCAATCCCGCGCCGGCCATCCAGACCGAAAAGCCGTACTGATTGTGGTCGCGGCCGGTACCGAGGACATTGTTATTCGACTGAGTGAACGGGGTGCGGCCGAATTCGCTGGTAAAGATCACCAATGTGTCTTCGAGCATCCCGCGTTGACGCAGGTCTCGGATCAATGCCGACAGCGGTTGGTCGATGCGTTTGGCTTCACGGCCGTGGTTCTTGACCATGTCTTCGTGCCCGTCCCAGTTGATTCGTGGTTGGCCGAACGCTCCGCCAGAGAAAACTTGCACGAACCGCACACCTCTTTCCAGCAGCCGTCGCGACATCAGACAGGTGCGACCAAAATCGACGGTGTGCTCTTGGTCCAAACCGTACATCTTATGAGTTGCCTCGGTCTCGCCGTCCAAATTCGTGACTTCCGGAACGGCCAATTGCATTTTCGCGGCCAACTCATAACTGCGAATGCGAGCGGACAATTCGTCACTTTGTCCACGCTTCTGCAAGTGCCGCCGATTCAGTTTTGCGAGCAGATCGCGGCTTGCGGCTTCGGTTCCGACGTCGATTGGCTTGGCGGGAAAAATGTCATCAATCGGCGTGCCCTGGCTTCTAATCGTCACTCCTTGATGCCGAGCGGGCAGAAACCCATTCGTCCAATTGATTGAACCACCCGCCGGCAGCCCGCGCGGATCGGGAACGACGACGTACGACGGCAAGTCATCGGTCTCGCTGCCCAAGCCGTACGACAACCACGATCCCAAGACGGGGAAACCGTTTAATCGAAATCCCGTGTTCTCCTGAAACGTCGCGGGAGTGTGATTCGACGTCTCGGCAAACATCGACCGGATGACTGTCAACTCGTCGGCCACGGTGGCCAGGTGCGGAAACAACTCGGAAATCCACAAGCCGCTTTCGCCGCGTTGGCGGAACTCCCAGTCATTCTTCCGCAACAATCCCACTTTGCCGAAAAACACGTCAGGACGTTCGTCACCGCCCAAGGACTTGCCATGCGCTTTGGCGAGTTCCGGCTTGTAATCGAACGTATCAACCTGACTAAAACCGCCACAGGCGACGACGTGGATAACTCGCCGTGCCTTGACCGGCAAATGAGGCGGCGGATCGGCGGCTTCGCCCGGAACCGGAGCCGCGGTTGCGATCCGATCACGAACCAACAGTGAAGTCAAAGCGGCGGCGCCGATTCCGCACTTCGTCCAGTTGAAGAAGTCGCGACGCGTTAACGTCGGTTGATGCAACATAGATCGTTTATTCTCGAATGAAGTCATTTGATGTCCGGCAACAGACTCTTTGCATTCTTGCCGATATCCTCGACGGTGAATTTGACCGAAGCGGCGCGTTTGTTTTGAAAGATGGATCCTTCAAAACGCATTTTCGATCCGGCGATTCCAACGGCACTTTTTTGTGCAGCATGACTCGTTGAGTCAATTCGACTTTCAAACCGGGTAAATCCAACCGGCTTGTTCCAGAGACAACCTGACATTCGAATTGACCGCCTTGCCAGTCAACTCGTTCCTTCTCGTCGAGACGTTTTACGTTCTTGA
>CAUZVF010000253.1:0-7048 GCA_963582955.1 Planctomycetota bacterium | reverse complement strand
GCAATGGCAGCAGTACCTGGATGACGCTCGTCGAAGAACAGCGACGTCAAACGCCGCCATTCGTTTTCCAAACACCCCGAGAGATTATCGTTGATGAGCTTCAGGACGAGCCATCACAAATCGAGCCCTCACCTACCGCGGCAACATCATCGGCTGCGGGCACGGAATCGACATCGCCAGAGATTCAACCAGAACGCCAGCAGGCAGATCCTGTCGAGATTCCGGAAGAACAACCGGTCGAAATTGAATCCAACACGGTTGTTTCCGAAGAAACGGCGCCTGCCGAAACATCCGAGGATTCAAGACCCGATACCGAGACTGCCGAGTCATCGGCAAAGCCAGCCGAACCAAAAGCAGATTCCGAAAAGCAAGGCAAAAAACGGCGTCGCAATCGAAAACGCGGACGCCGGCGCAATCGTGGAGCGAAGGCGAAGAACGACACAAACCAACAAGCAAGCGGCAATTCACCGCAGAAAGCGAGTCCGCCGTCGAAACCAAAACAGCAAGGTGGTTTCGGTGCCGGCATCGGCGAATAGAATTGCCCCGGCCCCGGTACCGGTACGGAATCGATGAGCGAAACGGACATCGTTATCCGCGGAGCGCGAGAGCATAACCTGCGGGACATTAGCCTAACGCTGCCGCGCAACAAACTGATCGTGATGACGGGTGTCAGCGGATCGGGTAAGAGCTCGCTGGCGTTCGACACGCTGTACGCCGAGGGTCAGCGGCGGTACGTCGAATCTCTGTCGAGTTACGCGCGGCAATTCTTGGGACAAATGCCCAAGCCTGAAGTCGATTCGATCAGCGGGCTCGCTCCGTCGATTTCCATCCAGCAAAAAGCCAGCGGCCGCAACCCACGCAGCACCGTCGGCACGATCACCGAAATCTACGACTATCTGCGCGTTCTCTTTGCACGCGTCGGGCAGGGGAATTGCTATCAATGCGGCCGTCCGATTACGGCTCAGACCGTCGAACAAATCATCGAGAGCATCTCACATCTCGAATCAGGCACAAAGTTTCAAGTTCTCGCGCCGGTGATTCAACGGCAAAAGGGAGAATACCGCGACCTGTTTGACGACCTGTTGAAACAGGGTTACCTGCGAGCCCGCGTCGACGGCGAGGTCGTGCAGCTTTCCAATGACTTGAAGCTGGACCGGCAAATGCGGCATACGATCGAGGTCGTCGTCGATCGTCTCGACGCCGGAAAGACAAGCCGTAGCCGATTGGCCGAGGCCGTTGAGGCGGCGCTGCGATTGTCGGACGGAACGATGATCGTGGCGCAACAGGATTCGCGGCATCCGAAAGATGCCAAAGATCGGAAACAAAACGACCGGCTCTACAGTTCTCATTACGCCTGCACGCATTGCGGCATCAGCTATGAACCGCCGACGCCGCAGTTGTTCAGCTTCAACAGTCCGCAAGGCATGTGTCTGGAATGCAACGGACTCGGAATGCGACACGACTTCGGCCTGGACCAACTGGTCGCGGATGACAAGAAGTCCATTTGGAAAGGCGCGTTGAACCTGTTGGGACCGCTTAGCAAAGTCGGACGCTGGCGCAAGCACATCTACAAAGGCGTTGCTCGTGCCATCGAGCAGGATTTGAAGTTGAATGAAGACGCTGTTCTCAAACATGCGTGGCGAGATCTTCCCGCTGACGCAAGGGACAAATTTCTGTACGGAACCGGCGAACGCAACATCACTTTCGAGTGGCGTTATTCCGGAGGCGTCTGGAAACACGGCGGCACTTGGGAAGGCTTCGTACCCGAACTGTTGGAAAGCTACCGCAAGACCAACAACCCGATGCGTCGCCGCCAGCTCGAAAAGTACATGGAGTTCATCAAGTGTTCGACTTGTCACGGCAGCCGCTTGAATCCGCAGGCGTGCAGCACAACGTTGTCATCGACGGGCGCACACTTCGCGGCCGACGGCCGAAAAACTCAATTGTCCTTGCCGGAAGTTTGCGGACTGAGCATTATCGAAGCCGCCTGGTTCTTTGAGTCGCTCGATCTCAATCCAACGCAACAAATGATTGCGGAAGAGGTCTTGAAAGAGATTCGTGGCCGGCTTGGTTTCCTGCTGCGATGCGGACTCGATTATTTGAATCTCGATCGGACCGCACCGACACTTTCCGGCGGCGAAACGCAGCGCATTCGTCTGGCCGGACAAATCGGATGTGGGCTTGTGGGCGTCGTTTACATTCTGGACGAACCGTCGATCGGATTGCATCCGCGAGACAATCGCATGTTGCTCGACAGCCTGTGCGACCTGCGCGATCAGGGCAACACGGTGATCGTCGTCGAACACGATGAAGAAACGATGCAGGCGGCTGATCACATCGTCGATTTCGGACCCGGCCCCGGAATCCGCGGTGGAGAAGTCGTGGCCGCCGGCTCGCTTCAGAAGCTCAAGAAAACGCCCAACAGCTTGACCGGCGCGTATTTGTCGGGAAAGAAATCGATCGCCGTGCCGGAACACCGCCGCAAGAACGGAAAGAAGTCGATCAAGGTCGTCGGTGCGTCGCACAACAACCTGAAGGAAATCGACGTCACGATCCCGCTGGAATCGTTCGTCTGCATCACGGGTGTCAGCGGGTCGGGCAAGAGTTCCCTGGTCAACGACATCTTGTGGCAAGTCTTGAACAAGACGGTCAACAAGGGCAACGGCAACCCCGGCCGGTACAAGCGGATCAACGGTTTGCAGCATCTTGACAAAGCGATCGACATCGACCAATCGCCCATCGGCCGCACGCCGAGATCGAATCCCGCGACGTACGTCAAACTGTTCGATCACATTCGCAGCCTGTTCACCAAGCTGCCGGAATCCCGGCTGCGGGGCTACAAGCCGGGCCGATTCAGTTTCAACGTCGCGGCCGGCCGCTGCGAAGCGTGCGAAGGTCACGGAGCGAACCGGCTGGAAATGGATTTTCTCGCGGATATCTGGGTCACCTGTCCGGTCTGTGAAGGACATCGTTTCAACCACGAAACACTGGAGGTCCGATTCAAAGGGGCCAACATCGCCGAAGTGCTCGAAATGGATGTGCAACAGGCGCTCGAACACTTCGAGAACATGCCGAAGATTGTGCAGTTGTTAAACACACTGCACGCGGTTGGACTCGATTATCTGAAGCTCGGCCAACCGTCGCCGACTCTTTCCGGTGGAGAAGCCCAACGCATCAAACTGGCGCGGGAACTCGGCAAACGATCAACCGGCCGCACGGTTTATCTGCTGGATGAACCGACGACCGGACTCCATTTCGCCGACATCGAGAAACTGCTCGAAGTTTTGCACGGATTTGTCGATGCGGGCAACACGGTCCTGATCGTGGAACACAACCTGGACGTTGTGAAGACGGCCGACTGGATCATCGACCTCGGCCCTGAAGGCGGTGCGGGAGGTGGAACGATCGTGGCCGAAGGAACTCCGGAGGACGTCGCGGCAAACCCGAACTCACACACCGGCCAAGCACTCGCCGAGGTACTGCCGAAAGATCGTTTAACCGAGAGCGGGCACCGACCGGAGGTTGGTCAGCGACCGCGCACCAAGAAATCCACGTCCTCACGAAACGCGGTCGCCGTTGGCTCGCGGTTAAACGACGGCATCACCACCGCGAGCGAGCGCTGGCAAATCAATGTGAATGGCTCACAAGCCCAGAAGGGCAAAGCCTCTCGCAACATCGTCGTCAACGGAGCCTCACAGCACAATCTGCAGAACATCGACGTCGACATCCCGCGGAATCGGATCAACGTCTTCTGCGGACCCAGCGGCAGCGGCAAGAGTTCCCTGGCGATGGACACTCTGTACGCCGAAGGACAACGCCGATACGTCGAATCTCTTTCAGCCTACGCGCGGCAATTCCTGGGACAGATGCCAAAGCCGCGAGTCGAGCACATTCACGGCCTCTCGCCGGCGATCGCCATCGAGCAGAAGTCGGCCGGGCACACTCCGCGTTCGACCGTCGGCACGGTCACGGAAATCTACGATTATCTGCGCATCCTCTTCGCACGCCTGGGCAAGCTGCATTGCCCCGACTGTCAGATTCCCGTCAACACGCAGACGACCGATGACGTCATCGAAAAGATTCGGGCACTGCCCAAGGGCACAACACTCGCCTTGCTCGCGCCTCAAGAAGTGCTTGTCGGCCAGTCGTATAAACGGCTTTGGGAAAAGCTGGGCGAGCAAGGCTTTCGCCGCGTTCGCATCGACGGTACCACGTATCGGTTGGAAGACGTGCCCGAAATCGACCGTAAGCGTCGTCACGACGTCGAGACCGTCGTCGACCGCGTCACCGTCGGACGGAGTTCTCGATCGAGAATCGCCGACTCGGTCGAGGCCACTCTGGATCTCGGACGCGGCATGCTGCGCGCCGCTCATTGCGACAACGGCCGACCGGAAACCGATTGGCGAGTCGATCGGTTCAGCCTGTTGTTTGCATGCGAGCGATGTGGCCGCAGTTTTGAAGAGCTGACGCCACACAATTTTTCATTCAACAGTTGGCTGGGATGGTGTGAAGCGTGCGAAGGATTGGGGAACGAGCAGGGCACTAATCTGTCGGCCTTGGTCGCCGACCCAACGTTGACGTTGCAACAAGCAGCCATCACGGCCTGGCCCGATCCCAATTCGAATGAAATGTTCCGGCAGATGTTCGACGCCATGATCCGCCAGTTCGATATTCCAACCGATGTGCCGTTCTCGCATCTTGACCCGAATCACAAACGCACAATTCTTTACGGAGCGGACGAACGTTGGATTCCGCTAACTCCCGACAGCCGGGTGAAGTTTCAATACAAGGGATTGTATCCGGCGATCGAAGAGGCATCTCGCGTTTCCTACGTGTATCGGCAACGCTTGCAGGATCTCGTCGGCGAAGTGGCGTGCTCGTCGTGCAACGGGAGCCGCTTGCGTGACGATGCGGCCTGCATGCGTTTTCAAGGAAAGACCATTCAGCAGATTTGCGAACTTCCCCTCAACGAAACACTGGCGCTTCTCAAGAAGGTGAAACTGTCGGCCACTGACAAACGCATCGCCGGTGACTTGCTGCGCGAGGCAACCAGCCGGTTGACGTTTCTTGTCGACGTCGGCCTGCACTACGTCACGCTTTCGCGTTCGCTACCAACTCTGTCGGGAGGCGAAGTGCAGCGAATTCGATTGGCGGGCCAAATCGGCCGCGCGTTGACCGGCGTGCTTTATGTTTTGGACGAGCCGACGATCGGGCTGCATCCACGCGACAACAAGCGCTTGATATCGGCGTTGGCAAAACTCCGTGATTTGGGCAACACGCTGGTGCTGGTCGAGCACGACCGGGAAGTCCTGAACGCGGCTGATCGTCTGTACGATTTTGGTCCCGGAGCTGGACGGTTTGGCGGCAACGTCGTCGGAAAAGGCACACCGAAACAGTTGTCTCGATCGGCGAAGTCGCTGACGGGACAATTCCTGTCGGGTAAGAAGACGATCACGATTCCGAATGAACGGCGGATGAAGTCCGCGCGCGACGATCGCTCAAACGAGGTTGACGAATTCATTCCGCCGGGCGACGGCTGGTTGGAATTGCTCGGTGCGCGTGAGAACAACCTGCGCAACGTTGACCTGCGTCTGCCGCTCGGCACGTTCACATGCGTCACGGGTGTCTCCGGATCGGGCAAGAGTTCGTTGATCGAGCAGACTCTCGCAAAAGCGGTTTCCCGTCAATTGCATCGCACGCACGAAAGCCCCGGGCTGTTCGACGAGTTGCGCGGCCTGGAACTCGTCAACAAAATCATCTCCGTCGACCAGCAGCCGTTGGGGAACACTCCGAAATCGAATCCCGGCACGTACACCGGCGTGTTCGAACACATTCGCGAACTATTCTGCCGGCTGCCCGATGCCAAAGTCCGTGGTTACCGGCCGGGTCGTTTCAGTTTCAACCGAGCCGGCGGACGCTGCGACGCCTGCGAAGGCAACGGCCAGCGTTGCATCGAGATGCACTTTCTACCCGACGTGTGGGTGGAATGCGACGAGTGCCACGGCCGGCGCTACAACCAGGAAACTCTGTCGGTCACCTACCGAGGCCGCTCGATCGCCGATGTACTCGACATGCCAATCGGCCAGGCACTCGAATTGTTCCAAAACATTCCCAAAATTCGCAGCTTTCTGGCAACGTTGTGCGCCATCGGGCTCGACTACCTGACGCTGGGTCAGCCAGCCCCGACGTTGTCCGGCGGCGAAGCCCAGCGCGTGAAGCTGGCCGCCGAGTTAGCTCGGCCAAACACCGGCCGCACGCTGTTCATTCTGGACGAACCGACGACGGGCCTGCACTTCGACGATATCGACAAGCTGCTGAAAGTATTGAACAGCCTGGTCGAGCTGGGCAACACGGTTGTCGTCATCGAACACAATCTGGATGTCATCAAGACCGCCGATTGGATCATCGACCTCGGCCCCGAAGCCGGCAACGAAGGCGGATTTATCGTCGCCACGGGAACTCCCGAAGACATCGCCGCACACGCGAAACAAGCTCGCCCGAAACGCCGTCGCAACGGGAAAATGTCCAAAGACTCGCTCTCTCGACTCTCGACTCTCGACTCTCAGCACTCAACTTTCCCATCTCACACCGGTGAAATGCTGGCCGAAGTGCTCGAACGCGGAGCCCGCACTGAACGCGAAGTCTTCAATCCCCAAGAAGCCGGCCGCAAACGTGACGGAGATGTCGATCTGGCTCAGGTCGGACGCGGAGCCAAAATGCCGTGGCAAAAAGACGGTCGCCAATGGCACATCATCGATCGAGTCGGACACAACGGGCAACCGTGCCGGTGGGAGGGCGCGGCGCTGAAACACGTCGTTGACGAGATCGAATCGCACGAAGGATTTCGAACCACCGACTGGAACAATCGCAGTGTCGTTGAAATCTCGGGTACGGCGAAAACCGGCGGTTGGTTCCTGCACGCTCTGACCGGTGACGAGTGGCTGCTGACTTTGAAATTCCGGATCAGACGCAACACGTTCAAGCAAGATGAGCTGCGCAACCGTCTCGGACTGAAATCACTCGACGATATCGACGAACTGCCCGTCTA
>CAUZVF010000252.1:0-7064 GCA_963582955.1 Planctomycetota bacterium | reverse complement strand
ATCTGCTCGATCGAAGACGGCTGCGACGAAGACGATTGGGATGGTTGGAAACAACTGACCGACGCGGTCGGCTCGAAGACGCAACTTGTCGGCGACGACTTGTTCGTCACCAATGTCAAACGACTTCAAAACGGCATCGACAAAGGAATCGCCAACAGCATTCTGATCAAGGTCAATCAGATCGGCACACTGACCGAGACCGTCGAAGCCGTGCAACTGGCCGCTCGCAACGGATACACATCCGTCATGAGTCACCGGTCGGGCGAAACCGAGGACACTACAATCGCCGACTTGGCAGTCGCGCTGAACACCGGCCAGATCAAGACCGGTTCCGCCAGCCGCACCGATCGCATTTGCAAGTACAACCAATTGCTACGCATCGCCGAGATCCTCGGCGACGACGCGTGTTATGGAGGCACGATTTCGTAACGTTACCACTCGTGGGTACGACGTCTTGTTCTAAACCTGTGAGCAGTTTCCCGTCGCTGCGCGACACGGCTTGCTGAACGCAAGCCGTGCTACCCACTTTTCAATGTTTGAATCACCGGGTACCACGTCTTCGCAGAAGGCGTGCGGCGCAGCCGCTGGAAACCGCTTTTACGCATCCAAAGAAGTGAAGATGTGACTCTTGTTCTAAACCTGTGAGCAGTTTCCTGTCGCTGCGCGACACGGCTTGCTGAACGCAAGCCGTGCTACCCATTTTTGAGATCATTCCATGCCCAAAGTTTCCTTCAACGAATCCGATTCGAAATTCGGCTGGATTGTCTCGCTGGCATTCTGGCTCGTTTTGTTCTGCGCGGTCGGAGTTTACGCGTCGGTGGCTCTGTCGCCCAAACTGTTGACATACCTGAATCTCCACAACGAGTACTACGTCAACCAAGTCCGCCTGGTCCGAATCGAGAAGCAAGTCGAAAACCTCGGCCGAGTTGTCGTCGCCCTGGAAACCGACCCGAATTTTTCCGCCGAGTTGGCTCGCATCGACTTCGATGCCGAGCGGCCCGGTGACGAGCGCATTCCCGTCGACCCCGAATTGAGCCTCGACGGCCGATTGGCAAACGCCACACTCTCCGTCCCGGCCACCAGTCTGCCTTGGTACGGTTCGTTGCTGAAAGTCGTGGCGAACAACAATCGTTTTCGAACAACGTTGTTGTTCACATCCGCAATGCTGACAATCCTCGCATTCACGTTTCTCCAAGAATCGCAGACTCGGCAATTGCAAGCAGGTATTCACGGCATTCACCATGGCTTCAGAATTCTATTTAACCGTTACCGCGTTTCGTGAACGATGGAATTGAACAGAAGCCAACAAAGTCAACAAAGAAATGATCTTCGTGACCTTGGTTTGCTTCTGTTCAAGTTCGGACTGTCCTTCGCATGAAGATCACATTCCTCGGTGCTGCCGGTGAAGTGACCGGCAGCCAGCACTTGATTGAAACTCACAATCTGCGAGTGCTGTTGGATTGCGGATTGTTTCAAGGACATCGTGCCGAGTCCCGCGCGAAGAACGAGCAGTTGCGTTGCGATCCGCCAAACTTGGATGGCGTGATCCTCTCGCACGCACACATCGATCATTGCGGCAACCTTCCCCGTCTGTACAAAGATGGATTTCGCGGCCCGGTCTTTTGTACGGAAGCCACAGCTGACGTTGCCGAAATCATGCTGAACGACAGCGTGCGCATTCAGGAAGAGGACGCCAAATACCTGAGCACGCATTTGAAATCAGGACACCCGCCAATCGAGCCACTGTATTCCCGCCGCGATGTCGAACAGATCGTCCGCCTGATGCAGCCGCTGGAGTACGGTGAGTGGCACGAACTCGCAGCCGATTTTCGACTTCGATTTTCCGACTCGGGCCACATTCTGGGTTCGGCCATTACCGAAATGGAAATCGACGAACGCGGCGAAACCCGCCGCGTCGTCTTCACCGGAGACTTGGGCCGGCGTGGACTGCCCATTCTGCGAGATCCCCAACCCGTACCCGGCTGCGACATCCTGATCACCGAATCAACGTACGGCAACCGCATCCATCCGTCGCCAGCCGATCTGAAGTCCGAGCTGTTGCGCATCATCCGCGAATCCGTGGCCGTCGACGGAAAAGTCATCATCCCCGCCTTCAGCTTGGGACGGACACAAAACGTCGTCTATTTCCTGAACGAACTTCACAACGAGGGGTTGCTGCCGGCGATCCCGGTTTTCGTCGACAGTCCGCTGGCACGCCGATTGACCTCGATCTATCGCGACCACAAAGACATCATGGACGAAGACGTTCAACGCATTCTCGAAACCGATTCCGATCCGTTCGGATTTCGCGGGCTGGAGTACATCCTTTCGAGAAAAGACAGCATGGAATTAAACCACCGCAAGGGCCCATTCATCGTCGTTTCGGCCAGCGGCATGTGCGAGACCGGCCGCATCGTGCATCACCTGAAGAACTCGGTCGACGACATCCGCAACACGATTGTAATCATCGGCTTCCAAGCCGCTCACACTCTGGGCCGTCGCATCGTCGAGCGGCAACCGAAACTGCGGATCTTTGACCGCAACTTTCCACTGCGTGCCAAAGTCGAAAAGCTAAACGGCCTCTCAGCCCATGCCGACGCCGAAGACTTCAAATGGTGGTTCGAACACCTCGCCTCGAAAACAGGCGTCGGCCAAGCCTTCATCGTCCACGGCGAGTCCTCGTCGGCCGCATCCCTCGCTGGGTTGTTACGAGACTATTGCGATGAGGAACCGATTGTCCCTGAACTTTATGAGTCGTTTCAGATTTGATCTCGAAGCTCACGACGTGGATTCCCAGCGCGGCGGATCTCGATTACAATCGTAACCTCACCATTTACTGTCGTGGGTACTGTCGCCTTGGAAACTCGCCAACAAATTCAGAGCAAACTGCAATGCTGACCATCCACGACGGTAATTCCGGTATCAACCGTCGCGAATTCCTCACGATCGGCGGATTGGGAGCGGCGGCGGGGGCACTTTCCCTGTCTTCATTGTTGTCAGCTCGTGCGAAGGCGAGCGCGACAGGAAGTGCCGTCACCGGCAAATCGGTGATCTTCTTATTCCAGCAGGGCGGCCCCAGCCAGTTCGAGACGCTCGATCCCAAAGTGGACGCCCCGGCGGGGATTCGCACGGTGACCGACGTTGTCCAGACTTCGGTGCCGGGAGTTGTGTTTGGCGAGACGATGTCGCAACTGGCGCTGCTAGCCGACAAACTAACGGTCGTCCGCTCGTTCCAAACCAACAACGGTGGTCACAATATCCGGCCAATCGTCGGACCCGAGTCTCTGAACGCGAACATCGGCACGCACTTCTCGCGCGTGGTCGGTTCCACTCGGCGGTCGACGGGAATGCCAACCAATGCCGTACTGTTTCCGAGTTCCGTCAGTTCCGACGTCCCCGGTCCACAAGCGCGCGGAAATCTGGCTTCAACAGGCGACTGGGGCGCAGCTTACGCGCCGTTCATTCCAGGTTCCGGCGGGCAGCTTCAGCAAAACATGCAGCTTGCGCTGCCACGCGAAAAATTCGATGATCGCCGCCAACTTCTGTCACAGCTCGATCGTCTGAATCGACAAATTGATGCCAGCGGACAATTCGCGGCCGTCGATGAGATTCAGAATCAGGCCTACCAATTGTTACTGAGTGGCGGTGTCGCCGATGCACTCGATTTGACCCACGAAGATCCCCAGACTCTGGCGCGGTACGACACTAGCCGATACGTCCAAGCCGATGGTTGGAGCAAAGTGTCGCGAGGCAAACGCGGCTACTATTCGGCTCAAGCCAGCACGATTGGCAAGTTGCTGTTGCTGGCACGCCGGTTGTGCGAAGCGGGTTGTGGGTTCGTTACGATCCACGCCGGATACGCCGGAGTGTGGGACATGCACGCCGACGGCAACAACTTGAACATAATCGACGGAATGCAGGCGGTCGGACGGAGCTTCGATCACGCCGTTGCCGCTTTCGTCGAAGATCTGGAATCGCGTGGCCTGCAAGATAAAATCATGCTGGTCGCCACCGGTGAAATGGGGCGAACTCCGAGGATCAACAATCGAGGCGGACGCGACCATTGGAGCCGGCTGGCACCGTTGCTGTTATATGGTGGCGGAGTTCCCGGTGGTCACGTCATCGGCCAATCGACCCGTGACGGCGGACAGCCCGCGACCGACAATCTGACACCGAAACACCTGATTTCCTCGATCATGCACACAGTGTTCGATGTCGGCGAGCTGCGGCTGCTGCCCGGCGTGCCGTCACAATTGTTGAAACTCAGCGAAGAAGCGCCCATTCCTGGCCTGCGCTGATCGATGAGTTGACGCCGCTAACGAACCATTTCAATTAGACGATTCTAATCTTCCAGCCGTTTCTTAAGAAACTCGAATGCCGCTTCGTACGCGGCATCGATCTTTTTCGGATCACCGCCGCCGAGTCCGTGTTCGCCGTTCTTGATGCTGTGTAGTTCGTGCGTGACGCCGTGCTTCTTGAATTGCTCCACCATCATGACTGATTGCTCGTATGGAACGTCGGTGTCGGCGGTTCCGTGAATCAGGACTGTCGGGGGATAGTCCTTGTCGACGTTTTTGACGGCCATGAACGGAAAGAATTTCTTGCTTTCCTTGATGGGGTTCCAACCGGTTACCGCTCTCGGCCATGTTCCGTGTTGGCGGCAATGTTGATAGAATGCTCCGCCGTTGCCCTTGCGGTCGCGTGAATCGGAAATCGGCGGGCCGCTGACTTGTTTCCAAGCTTCTTCGCGGCTCAGTTTGACTCGCTGATGACGGGCATGCGGACTGGGTTTGCTGTACCAGTCTCCGATCAGATCTCCATAACCCCAGAAAGCGACCAAGACCTGCGGCCGGGGTTTGACTCGATAACCGGCTGTCAAGGTCAGACATCCGCCGGCCGAGCCTCCCGTGACGGCGATGCGGCCGGGATCGATGTGAAACAGTTTCGGCCCGTCTTTTCGCAGCCATTTGAACGCGTCTTCGATGTCTTCAATGATGCCCGGCAGTTTTGTTTCCGGAGCCAGCCGATAGTCGATCGAAACCAACACGTATCCGATGTCGAACGCCATTTGCCGAACGCGTCCGCTGATGCCGGCGCGATGACCGTTGATCAAAGCGCCGCCGTGAATCCAAACAACAACCGGCCGCGTCTTCTGATCGGCGTATTGGTAGACGTCGGCTTTGATCTCCAAGTCACCGACTTTTTTGTAAACGTAAGTTTTCAATGTCGGTTTCTCCGCGGCAAACATCTCCGACGGGAACGGCAGAACGACAATTATTCCCCAAGCGGCCAAGAGAAGCGAACGAGTCATGATGAAAGCTCCTGAATGCGGATTTGTTAGGGCAGGTCAATTAAAGATCCGAAGCGTACTTACATTTTCTATTCTAAGTGTTCTGTCTATTCGAAACTTATACTTCAAGCGGTTAGGGATGACACATTTGATCGTTTAACGGCAAGCCGCAGGCGACGGTTTTTTCCGCCACGCAGTCGCCTTCGGCTAGCCATTAAACGAGCCATTCCTTGCCGCGAGCGGCATACGAGTTATTTTCTAGTCGCCGCGACCATCTCTTGTGCGTATTGGCCAACGGATTCGATCGTGGCGTCACCATTTTCACCGATCTGTTCGACCTGACGCACGATCGCCGAACCGACGATGATGCCATCGGCCTGCCCGCGTAGGATGTCGACGTGATCGGGATTACTGATCCCAAAACCGACCGCCAACGGCAGGTCCGTGTTTTCGCGTAACCATTGTAACTGACCGGACAATTCCGGCGGCAATTCGTCTCGCACACCCGTCGTACCGGCAACCGAAATCACGTACACGAAGCCGCTGGCCGTGCTGAGAATGTTTTTCGCCCGCTCTTCCGGCGTCGTCGGCGAGATCAATTGAATAAGGTCCAAGCCAATTGACTTCACCAGTTCCGCGAATTCTTCCGCCTCGTCAGCCGGCAGATCGGGGACGATGAAACCTGAGAAACCCGCCGTCTTGGCCTGTTCGACAAACTTCTGATTTCCAGTTCGAAAAATGATCGCGTACGAGACCATCGCAACCAACGGCGGCAATTCGTCCGTCGGAAGTGATCGGACGCCGTCGAAAATGTCGTGGACCTTCAGCCCGTTGTTCAACGCTCGCGTGTACGACGCCTGGATCACGGGTCCGTCGGCGATCGGATCGCTGTAGGGAAATCCCAATTCGATCAAATCGACACTGCGTCCCGCGAATTCCTGGATCAATCTTAGCGTTGTAGGTATATCGGGGTCGCCGGCCGTCAAGAATGGCATAAAGGCCATGTGACCCGATGATTTCAATTCGGCGAACGTCGCCGCAATGCGTGTTGGGTTTGTCAAAGTTGTCTTGCCCGTGATCAAGTTTGATTTTCGCAAGATGTAAAACGCTCCACTACTCACCCCCACCGACCCCGTGTCGGTGGAAGTATGACTTAGGTGCTACTGAAATCCGTAGCTCTCAAGTCATTTTTCCACCGACGCGGGGTCGGTGGGGAGGTCAATGACGTTGCACTCCTGCAAGCTGAATTGAGTGGCTAAAACGCGACGATTCAGATTTCCTTGCCCAGCAACCGAGCGACTTCGTTGACGTCTTTGTCGCCACGTCCTGACAGACAAACGAGGACGATGTCACCAGAACCTCTTCGGGCTGCAGTTTTCAATGCGTACGCAATAGCGTGAGAACTTTCAATGGCCGGCAAAATGCCTTCCAGCTTAGCCATCGTCTGGAATGCTTCCAGAGCCTCGTTGTCGGTAACGTTTAGATAACTGGCTCGGCCGGTGTCTTTCCAATAGCTGTGTTCAGGTCCGACGCCGGGATAATCCAATCCGGCTGAAATGGAATGCACGTCTTGCGTTTGCCCGTCTTCGTCCTGCAGCACGTAACTGTAACTGCCGTGCAGCACGCCTTTTTCGCCGTAGCTCAACGTACTGGCGTGGTCGCCCGGATTCGGTCCACGTCCACCCGCCTCGACGCCCGTCAGTTCGACGTTTTCATCTTCAATGAACGCATAGAACATCCCGGCCGAATTTGATCCGCCGCCGACACAGGCGAC
>CAUZVF010000251.1:0-7067 GCA_963582955.1 Planctomycetota bacterium | reverse complement strand
TAGCCCTAACGGAATCGCGACAACATATCGACAAGTCAAGGAATCCGGAATGGCCAAAAAGAAGGCTGCGAAGAAGAAAATGGCCAAGAAATCGAGCATGAAGAAGACCGCGTCGAAAAAAAAATCCGTCAGTAAGAAAACGCCATCGGCGACGAAGAAACGGGTCACCAAGAAGAAATCCGTCAAGAAAAAGACAAAAACCAAAGCAGCCAAAAAGAAGAAGCAGAAGAAGAAGGCCGCAAAGTCTTTGGGACGGCCACGTGTAACGGGTGACGCTAAACTAGAGCAGTTCTTTAAGAAGGACTATGAAGCCCGGCAAGTTTTCGACTTCTTGAGAGTCGAGACCGTTAAAGAATTGGAAGAGTTCGGACCGGATGAAATTGTCGAGAAACTGACGGCGCCGATGATGCAAACCGTCAAAAGAATTCGCAAAGCATTGGCGATCTGCAATCGTTGTCTCAAGAAAGACCACAAATTTGCGCTCGAATTTCAGCGGGCGATCTTGCAAGAAAAGTAAATCAGTGATGTAATCCCCTGAGTTGAAAACTGCTACAAGCTTAGTATGCTTGAAAGTTCCTGATCTTGCGGGTCCGTGAATTCCGTGCCGCAGCATCCTACCTTGGTTCACCTCGCTTTCGCCCCACTCGCCGTCAATTGCATCAAACCTATGAAAACAAAGCTCGTCTGCACCGACGCCGTTGCGCCCGTTTCCGAAGTTGCACTCGATGACGTACCCATTGTCTTCGGACGCAGTGTCAATGCCGATGTGCGATTGTGTGACACGTGGACAAGCCGGTTTCATTGTCAAGTTGACGTCGTTGATGAACGAATTGCCGTAACAGACCTTGGGTCGAGCAACGGCACGCTTGTAAATGGTGAGATGGTCGAATACGCAATCCTGTCTCCCGGCGATGCTTTGACGGTGGGAATCTCGACATTCGAATTAGTTGTCGACGACGCTGAATTCGCGAATGCCCCGGCTTCGGAACTACAAGAAGCCGGATTCTAGCTCGACATCGCCATTGTGCCGCGAATCACGCCTCCGCCGGCAGCAAAACGGTCTCACGCCGCGGCCATGGCTCATGATTGTGTGTTCAAAATGTCTCTACAGCGTACGAGACCTAGCTCGAATGACGCATTCGCTCATTCGCAAAACATCGCAATTACTGTTGACAAAATTCGGAATATACTGCATTTCACTTCTCCGCCATTTTCGGAAATCAGAATTCAAGAAATAGGACGGAACAAAATGGAAGTCAGTACTTTGAAATCAGACTTGGGGCAGGATCAGTTCTTGAAACTCTTGGTTGCTCAATTGCAGGCACAGGATCCGCTGGATCCGGTAAAGAACGAGGATTTTGTCGCTCAGCTTGCTCAGTTTTCGACCCTTGAAGGGATCGAGCGGTTGAACACCAGTTTTTCGGATCTGCTGAAGTTGAATCAAATCACGCAAGGATCAAACTTGATCGGCCGAACAGTCGACTATCAGGACTCCACAACCGGTGAACTGGCGCAGGGAACGGTCGAAGGTTTCAATCTTAATGATGGACGTCTTCAACTGTTGGCCAACGGAATTGAGATTCCGTTGGACAATGTACGTACAATCTCGTAAACGCCGTTCTATCCCAATTCTTGTCGAGGCATGAATTCTTGGAACGCGAGTTTTTCGCGTTCGAACAATTCACGTCCGCACCACGGACATCTCCCAGCAATCTGACTATCGTGAGTGCGTTCGCAGAGATTCCAAAACAGACTTCGTGTCGCCTGATGTTTACTTTGCGGTAGCAGCACCAAGGAAGGAACCAGGCCGCTTTCTTTGAGGAGCCATATCGTTCGATAAATAGTTGCACGACTTACGCGAATCAATGCCGCGGAATCAACTCTAAACTGCTCCGTGATCTTTCCGCGATGCATCGAAGCGAAAACCAATCGAGCAACCAAAGCGCGTTCACGAGTCAACCGCAGCCCTTTATTTTGCAGGAATTCGCGAAACTGATTGAGCGGCGATGCAGGCATGACGTGCTTATCATACCAGATTTCGGGTTTTGGGTCAGTTTGATACATTCGCGTGTGAGCGACCCTTTCCACGGCACTGACTCGGATTTGTCCGGCCGCGCCACGGCCCTGCCAGGCGATAACAATAGACCGCATTTCAGCGCAGCCAATAATCGGCTATCCTGGAGATCGTTGTCGAATTCGAGATTTCCCGGTCGAGACCGCTCGCGATTCTAGGTCACGTGGCAACTCGTGCGAGATCCGCGGGACGGCGTCGTTCTGAAAGCGAAGACTCGGAACAACTTCAATTGGCGTTCGTAATCAAAGACATGATTCCTATCAATTCCGATATGTTGAAACTATTCACTCGTTCGGTCGTCTTGGTTGTCACCACCGGAATCATTCTGTGTGGCTTTGCAAATACCGGACGTTCCGATGAGAAGAAAAGCCCGCCGGCAAATGCGGATCGTGACGGCATTCGATATTTCGAAACTCACATTCGCCCGTTGCTCGCGACTCATTGCTACAAATGCCATGGTCCGAAGAAGCAGGAGGGATCGTTGCGTCTCGACACGTTTGCCGGAATCATGAAAGGCGGAGATTCCGGAACTTCGATCGTGGCCGGCAAGCCGAAGCAGAGTCTGCTCGTCGTGGCTGTCGGCTATAAGAATGAAGAACTTCAGATGCCGCCCGATAAGAAGCTCGCGGATCGTGACATCGCAAAACTAATGCGATGGATCAGTATTGGGTCACCACATCCCGATGCTGACGCAACAAACCCCGGTGCGACCCAGCGGCTCAAACTCGCCGAGGGACGGAAATTCTGGGCATTTCAAGCTCCCGCCAAGCCGAAGTTGCCGCCCGTGAAAGACACGGGGTGGGCACGCACGGAAATCGACTATTTCATTCTTGCCAAACTCGATGAAAACGGCTTGCATCCCGCACCACCCGCTGGACGCCGGACGTTAATTCGGCGCGCCACATTCGATCTGACCGGCCTGCCATCGGAACCGGACGCGGTCGATGACTTTTTGGCTGATTCGTCGCCCGACGCATTTGCCAAGGTGATCGACCGGTTGCTGGAATCGCCGCATTATGGCGAACGTTGGGGACGGCATTGGCTCGATGTCGCACGCTATGCCGATTCGAATGGGCTCGACGAAAATATCGCCCACGGAAATGCATGGCGCTATCGTGATTACGTCGTCACGTCGTTCAATCGCGATAAGCCGTTCGACAAATTCGTCGTCGAACAACTGGCCGGCGACTTGCTCCCAAAAACCGGAGATCAGGCGGCCGATTATGAGCGGCTGATCGCCACGGCTTTTCTTTCGTTGGGCCCCAAAGTCCTCGCCGAAGTTGATGAAATGAAAATGGAGATGGACATCATCGACGAACAAATCGACACACTGGGACGGTCGCTGATGGGTCTGACGTTGGGATGTTCGAGATGCCACGATCACAAGTTCGACCCGATCGTCAGCGAAGATTACTACGGATTGGCCGGTATCTTTAAGAGTACTCGGACGATGGAACACTACAAGAAAATCGCCCGTTGGTGGGAAAATCCAATTCCGACAGACCAGGAACTGGCCCTGTCGAAGGCTCATCAGGAAAAACTCGCTTCCGCGAAAACAGCGATCAAGGAATTCGTTAAGAAAGCCAACAAGCAGGTCCTCGGCTCGCTTCCGGAAGGGGCTACCATTCCGAAAGACTTGGAATCCCATTACTCCGCCATAACGAAGACTGATCTGAAACGGCTGCGTGCCGAATTGGTCACGCTCGAAAAGAATACTCCCGAAACATCAACGGCGATCGGAGTTTCCGAACGCGATGTTACCGACGTTGCCATTCACATTCGTGGAAGCCATCTGACGCTGGGCAAGGTCGTGCCGCGGCGTTTTCCGGTGGTGTTGGCCGGTGAAAACCAATCTGCTTTTGGTGAGAAGCACAGCGGGCGGTTGAAGCTGGCTCGCTGGCTGACTGCGGAGTCGCATCCGTTGACGGGCCGCGTTTTCGTCAATCGCGTTTGGCGGTGGCATTTTGGTCAGGGCATTGTCGGATCGCCGGACAACTTCGGCAATCTCGGTGAACGTCCCGTCAATCAACCGCTGCTCGATTGGTTAGCGGTCACGTTTCGCGAGACTGGTTGGTCGGTAAAATCCTTGCATCGTCGGATCATGTTGTCGAGTACCTATCAAATGAGCAGCCAATTCGACGAGCGTGCTGCGGTGGCTGATCCGGAAAACCGGTTGCAATGGCGAGCCAACATTCGGCGGCTTGAAGCTGAATCAATCCGAGACGCAACGCTCGCTGTCAGCGGATTACTCGATCGCAAGATGGGCGGATCGTTGCTGCACGTGAAAAATCGGGCGTTCTTTTTCGATCACACGTCGAAAGACACGACTGACTACACGAAGCCGGTGCGTTCGTTATATCTGCCGGTCGTGCGAAACAATTTGTTCGGTATGTTTCAACTATTCGACTATTCCGATGCCGGCAGCGTTGTGGGCAGCCGGACGACGTCGACTGTTGCTCCGCAGGCGTTGTTCATGATGAATAGCGATTTCATGCAGGATGCCGGTGCGGCGTTGGCAAATCGCGTGCTGGCGGAAAACGACGTGTCCGACAAGTCGCGAGTTCGACATCTTTATCGAATTGTCTTCAACCGAGCCCCAACGGAAACGGAATTTTCGCGATCGATTGAGTTTCTTCAGAGGGCAACGACAGCATTGAAAGACAACGAAACGAGCAAGTCGCCGTCGACCGGTTGGCCGTTACTCTGTCAAATTGTTTTGTCGTCTAACGAATTCATCTACGTGAGATAATCTCAACAGACAGTTAACGTTCGTTTAATCGCGAGCCAGCGGCGAGTGCGTCAGCTTTAGTGGGTCTGAGCCGCGCGCACGCTGACCAACTTACGGTTGGCGCCCAACCGTGATTAAACGATCAAGGTCAGCCAACAGCATCAGGAAGCAAATTCGATGACTCATCAACTCACCCGTCGCGAAATGTTGCGAACCAGCGCCGCTGTCGGTGCGGGACTCTGGTTGGGTGTATCCACGGAAGGCCGCGCCGCGAATTCTCCCAACGAAAAACTCAACATCGCTTGCATTGGCATCGGAGGCCGGGGCGCCGCGAATCTGAGTGGTGTTTCAAGCCAAAACATCGTGGCGTTGTGCGATGTCGACGAAAACCGCGCCGGCAAGGCGTTTGGAAAATACTCGAAAGCGAAAAAGTATCACGACTATCGCCGAATGCTGGATGAAATGGGAAATCAGATCGACGCGGTCGTCGTCAGCACTCCCGATCACACTCACTTCCATCCGTCGATGACGGCAATGCAAATGGGCAAGCATTTGTATTGTGAGAAGCCGATGGCGCATTCCGTTTGGGAAGCACGGGTGATGACGGATACCGCGGCTAAGATGAAAGTTGCCACGCAACTCGGTTGTCAACGGCACACACTCAGGGTAATGCACCGCAGTGTCGAGTTGATCAAGGCCGGCGTGATCGGCAACGTGTCCGAAGTTCATTGTTGGATCGGGGGTAATCGTGGAATGCCGAAAATCCCGACTGACCAACCTCAAGTCCCCAAGCATCTGAATTGGGATTTGTGGTTGGGACCAGCCGCCGATCGGCCCTATCACTCGGCCTATTGCCCTTACAATTGGCGGTTCTGGTGGGATTTCGGGACGGGCGAAACCGGCAACTGGGGTTGTCACATTTTGGACATCCCGTTCTGGGCACTTGGTCTGAAGTATCCAACCGAAGTCGTGGCTTCGGGCCCCCCAGTGCATGCGGAGACAACTCCGAAACAGATGGCAACCAGCTTCAAGTTTTCGGATCAAAACGTGATGCTCCATTGGTATCACGCCAAAAACGGACCACCGGTATTAAAAGAGCGCGGCTTATCCTCCAATGGAATGAATACGCTTTTTATCGGCTCGGCTGGAATGCTTCTGACTGGGTTTGGAGAATACAGACTGTATCCAAAAGAGAAATTCGCGAGTGTGAAACCCAATCATAGCATTCCTGATTCGCCCGGTTTTTACAGAGAATGGATCACAGCCTGCAAAGGCGGGAAACCAGCGACTTGCGATTTCTCGTATTCCGGTCCATTGGCCGAAACCGTGTTGTTAGGCAACGCGGCTTATCGATCCGGCGGAGGGTTCTCTTGGGATGCGCCGAATTTGAAAGCTGGCGGAAACAGGGCTGCCGAGTCGTTTATTTACTCCGAATTCCGCAAAGGATGGGAAGCATAAAACGCGATCAGACTTCTCTGATTGTGAAACTCGTTGCGTTTGAGTTAAGTTTTGGACCACCACGGATTCTTGAACAGAAGGCAACAGAGGAAACGAAGATTCCAATCGACTCTTTTCCTTTGTTTCCTTCTGTTCAAGTCGGTCTTATTTCGGCTCCGACGCAAACGGCGATTTGCGTGTTATTGATTTATGAATTCGAACTGCAACTCAAGTTGTGACATCCTGCCGACACGTCGTCAAATGCTGCGCCGTTATGCCGGCGGCTTCGGTTATCTCGCGCTGGCAGGATTGCTGGGCGAAGAGTCGAAAGTCTCGGCATCGACTGCGAATCCGCTCGCACCTCGGCAGACTCATTTTCCCGCACGGGTGAAACGTGTCATTTTCCTGTTCATGAAGGGCGGGCCGTCGCACATCGACACATTCGATCCGAAGCCGTTGCTGCAGAGAGACGATGGCAAGGAGTTGCCGTTCGACAAACCGCGCGTGCAGTTTGCCGCAACAGGGAAACTGTTGCGATCTCCCTGGAAATTCAAGAAATACGGCGAAAGTGGGATCGAAGTCAGCGAGCTGTTTCCGCACGTTGCCCGGCACGTTGACGACCTGTGTCTCTTGCATTCGGTTTACGGTACGAATGCGGCTCATGGCGGGGCGCTGTTGAAGTTGCATACTGGCAGCGACAACTTTATCCGCCCCAGCATGGGATCGTGGATCACGTACGGATTGGGAACTGAGAACGAGAATCTGCCGGGATTCATCACCATCTGCCCGACGCTGGCGCATGGCGGAGTTCGCAACTGGGGATCGGCG
>CAUZVF010000250.1:0-7068 GCA_963582955.1 Planctomycetota bacterium | reverse complement strand
AGATTGCAAACTGTTGCCGCCTGACTACACTTTGCGGCAGTGAACTATCCAGGTTCAAGACTGTCAGATTGATATCGCACGGATTGATCGTTTATCCGCGAGCCAACGGCGACCGCGTCATCGAGCGCGTTAACTGACGCGGTCGCAGACCAACCTCCGGTCGGTGCCCGCTCGCGGTTAAACGACGGAATTCAAGCCTCATCGCGCGGAACGCGATTGCTAACCAGACGTCCGGAGCCAAACATGCCGCGTTACGACGCCAGACGCATTGAAGCCAAATGGCAGCAGTATTGGGACGAACACGAAACTTTCAAAACCGGTGATTTCGTTGACGGCCAGGACAAGCTGTACGTCCTCGACATGTTTCCCTATCCGTCGGGCGACGGACTGCACGTCGGGCATCCGGAAGGCTACACAGCGACCGACATCGTCTGCCGATACAGCCGCATGCGGGGGAAACAAGTGCTGCATCCGATGGGCTGGGACGCCTTCGGACTGCCGGCGGAACAGCATGCCATCAAGACCGGCACGCATCCCAGCATCACAACATACAAGAACATCGGCACCTTTCGCCGACAGTTGAAGATGCTGGGCTTCAGTTACGACTGGAGCCGTGAGTTCTCGACGACCGATCCCGGCTACTTCCGCTGGACACAGTGGATTTTTCTGCAAATCTTCGATACGTGGTACGACCCGGATTGCGAATGGACGGGATCCGACGGAAAGACTCGCACCGGCCGCGGCCGCCCGATTTCCGAATTGCCGATTCCCGACGACGTCCAGGCAGCCGGTGAAGAATCCGTACGGCGCTACCAAGACAAGCATCGTCTGGCCTATCAGCACGAAGCCCCCGTCAACTGGTGCCGCGCGCTGGGTACCGTGCTGTCCAACGAAGAGGTCAATGCCGAAGGACTGAGCGAACGCGGCCAGCATCCCGTCGAACGCCTGCCGCTGCGCCAGTGGATGCTGAGGATTACGGCCTATGCCGAACGGCTGATCGAAGAACTGGATGACGTTGATTGGTCGGAATCGATCAAGTTGCTGCAACGAAATTGGATCGGCCGCAGCGAAGGCGCCGAGGTCGATTTCTTTATCGGTCGAGAGTCGGATCGTCTACAGGCCGAATTTGAGAATTGGAAAACTAAGCGACCGGAATTGGGATTCCCAGCGGACCCAGATGATGACGTGTTACGCGTCTACACAACGCGTCCAGACACTCTGTTTGGCGCCACTTATATGGTGTTGGCTCCCGAGCACCCGTCCGTCGATCGGCTGACGACCGACGAACAACGAGAATCGGTTGAGGCCTATCGCAGAATGGCGTCGCTGAAGAGTGATTTGGATCGCACCGACTTGGCTAAGGAGAAGACGGGTGTCTTCACAGGCTCGTACGCCGTCAACCCGGTCAACGGTGAGCAGATTCCAATCTGGATCGCCGATTATGTCCTGATCAGTTATGGAACCGGTGCCATCATGGCCGTGCCGGGACATGACGAACGGGACATTGAATTCGCAAATCAATTCAGCCTGCCAATAAAGTGTGTTGTTACCGTTAGTCCGCAAGTCGGAATTGGCGTGGCCGTTCGAGCGAGTCCGTTCGAGACTTCAGAAGACTTGTCTGCACGCGCGGACGTGCAAGACGATGCAAAACTCAATGCTTGGCGAGAGTGGAAAAGGTTAGTTGAGTCAGGCAACCTCTGCCTGCCGGATGCCCTCGGTGAGGGTGCAACCACTACGAAGACGTATCAGGGAATGACGTTTGAGATTTTTGGGCCGACAATAGCAGTCAACTCGGGTGAGGATAATGACGACCTCACGACAGCGGAATTCAAGCAGAAAATTATCGGCGAGTTGCATCGCGATGGTCTCGGCAGAAAGGCGGTCAACTACCGCTTGCGCGATTGGCTGTTCAGCCGGCAGCATTTTTGGGGCGAGCCATTCCCAATCTGGCACGAATTGGATGCCGACGGCAACCTGACCGGACTATTGCGCACTGATCCGGAAAACGAATTGCCCGCAAGTCTGCCGGAGAACTTTGACTTCAAGCCACACGGCCGGCCCGATCCGCCGCTGGCGGAAGCTCCCGACGAATGGTTGTACAAAACAGCCGAAGACGGTACGAAATTGAAGCGCGAAACCAACAGTATGCCACAGTGGGCCGGAAGCTGCTGGTACTACATCCGTTTCACCGATCCGAAGAACGAGCAGCAGTTCGTCGATCCTGAAATTGAAAAGCGTTGGTTACCAGTCGACCTGTACATCGGCGGTGCCGAACACGCCGTGCTGCACTTGTTGTACGCGCGATTCTGGCACAAAGTTCTGTTCGACCGCGGCCACGTCAGCATGGCCGAACCGTTTCAGCGGCTCGTCAACCAAGGCATGATTCTGGGTGACAACGGCGAGAAGATGTCAAAAGCCCGCGGCAACGTCGTCAACCCCGACGACGTGGTCGAACATTTCGGAGCCGACAGTCTGCGGCTGTACGAAATGTTTATGGGCCCGTTGGAGCAAGTCAAACCGTGGAGCACCCAAGGCGTCGAAGGCGTCTCTCGATTCTTGGGCCGCGCGTGGCGGATGATCGTCGATGAACGTGCCGATGAAGTGCAACTGAACGCGGCCGTGCAGGATGTCGAACCCAACGACGACCAGATTCGAATACTGCACAAGACGGTCAAGGCCGTGACCGAAGACATCGAGAAGTTGTCCTTCAACACGGCCATTAGCCGCATGATGGAATTCACCAACGAGGTCACTCAGCAGGACACGCGGCCGAAATCGATCCTGGAACCATTCGTGCTGCTGCTGAGCCCGTTCGCCCCGCACATCGCCGAAGAGCTGTGGCAACTCCTGAACCACGACACAACATTGGCCTACGAACCGTGGCCCAACTTCGACGAAAGCAAGCTGGTCGTGGACGAACTCGAAATCCCCGTCCAAATCAACGGAAAGCTGCGTGCCCTCATCAAGGTCCCCGTCGACGCCGATCAGGCCGCGATCCAGCAGGCCGCGGAACAGGACGAGACGATTGCCAAACAACTGGAAGGCAAGAACGTCATCAAAGTGATCGTCGTTCCCGGAAGGCTCGTCAACTTTGTTGTCAAGTAGCCGCGTGTCCGAGTCACACTTACACGTTGTGAGCGATCCACACCGTTGATTCATTCGATGGGTTGCGGAGGCGGAATGAATTCATAGACATCGGGACTTGGCGGAAAGACCTGGATTTCCGTCTCGACAGGCTGCTCGATGAAGTACGGTGCCTGGAATATCTCTTGGTCGGGCGAATACCCCGCATCATTGGCGAAGTCGAAATTCGTTTCGTTCAATTGCCACTTTCGTTCCACCCCCGCCGCAACAGTGATTGGCAATGTGAACACGTCAGCAAATACTGACAGAGGCAGGTCAACGGCCGCGCAATAGATGCTCAGCCAAAGTCCCTCGTTCGGCGTGTGGTACGGCGGAATTAAGTCGTATTTGACCCATTTCAACCGGTGTTTCGTGCCGCCTAGAATCGCTTGATCGGTCTTCAGATTGAGAATTGTCGCACAACCTGTTTGTATAAAACAGATTGCGGCAAGCAGTGGAATGACGAGAATTCGTGCTTGAGCCATCGATCGTGCCCCCGACCCCGATGATTGCGATTTCTCCGATTGTGCCGGATACACGGCACATAGCGGTTATTAGTATTTACCATCGGCGCAAAATTGTATGCGGTCCACATTGCTCCGTGATTTTCTGTAGTTTACGGAGCGAAAGAAACTTGAGCGATACTCGGCTGTGCGGTGATCCCCTCATTCTCCGCAATCTATAACGTCGCACCTATTTTATGCACAGTTCCTAATCGTATTGGTCCGATAAGTGTTCAATATTCGTACGTCCGATGCCGTGTACTGCTGTTGCTCAATACTTCGCGCGGTTGAAAATGTCACATTCTGTTGTTTAACGGCGGGCACCGACCGCAGGTTCGTCGGCGACGAATGCTCTCGACGAAAACCTACGGCCACGAGTCATTCTTGCCCGCGAACCGCGTAATCCACCTGAAGATGCACCAAGAAACTGGGACCGAACTGATGATAGCCAGCCGCGTGATGCTGCTTGCGGTTTCGATAACTCTGTTCATCGGCGTATGGTCGTCGGACCAAAAGCAACCTCGTACGGGATATCTCGCAGAGTTGGCCCAACGGAACGGTCAAGACTCTCACGCTGTTGTGTCGCACGGCTCTTCGCAATCGCAAATTGTTGTCGCTAACGACGACGACTTCGTCTTGAAATCGGAATCGTCCGACACCGTCAAAGAATCTGTTGCCATGAATGGCGCGAATGAGCCGCGTGACGCGGACGCTTCGCAACTTCGCGCCGACAACTCAGTGTCAATCGGCGAATCTGGCATTCGTCTGCCCGAGGGAATCGCACCGGGAGATTATCGAGTTGTCACCAGCGACGGACTTGTGGGGAATCTGACGCTCACTGCCAGCGATCTTGTCTTTAACGGCATTCGATCCGGCAGCGTGCCGCAAGAATTGTACACTGTTAGGGAAAGGGACCGGCGGTCGTACTTCATCCGCCTTGACACACGCCTAAAACTGACGAAAGCCGGCGCAAAATAAAGTCTCGTCAGCGAGAACTCTGATTGGGCACTGGGCACTGGTCATTACACATCACGCACCGCATCGCGAATCCCTTCCTCGATTGTCGGAAACTGCAACTCGACTTTCAGTTCGGTACGCAGCTTCCGATTCATGCAACGTTTGTTGAACGACACACCGCCAGCAACTGGCTTGGGATCGGCAAACGTCGGCGCTGGTGCGCTGACCAGTGAAGCCAGCAACGAGTAATACTCGCGACGTCGAACCGGCCGATCGTCGGCAACGAGATAGGTTTGCCCCACGCGTCCGCCTTCCGCACAAGCCAACACAGTCTGGACGGCATCGTCCACGTGAATCAAGTTCAACCAGGCATCCGGATTTCCCGCAAGAGGTTCTCCCGATTTCAGAGTCTCGATGCGTGACAGCAATCGGCCCGGTCCATAAATCCCGGCGAGCCTTAGCAGGATTGCGCCTGCCGCGGAATTGGTGTCGTCAGGAAAGTGCCGCCAAACAACGGCTTCCGCCTCCAGGCATGTCATTCCATTCTCGCGGATCGGTTCGCACGGCGATGATTCATCGACTAATTCACCGGCTTGCTGGCCATAGACACTCGTGCTGGAAATATCGATGAATCGACGCGTCCTTTTTTGAAGTACGGCAAGTGCATTCCGCAGCCCGTCGACATAGACTTCGCGCATCGTCTTTCCCGAAGCGCGGTCGAAACCGACGGCGTAGAGCGTGACGTCACTTTCCGGGAGGTTGGACAACGAGTCGGCATCCGTCACGTCACCAATGACTGGCGTGATGCCACGTTCCCGAAGTTTTGCGGCATTTTGCTCGGTGCGCGTCAATGCCGAGACATTCTTACCCAACGCGATCCATGCGTCCGCCGCGCGAATTCCCAAATACCCACATCCAATGATCAGCATATCGGTTTGCAAAATGAAACGGCGCCTTTCGCTCGAATTCCTGCTGACGGCGAGACCTCAATGTGGTAGGATGCCACGATGGCCATGCCATATCGTATCACCGGCGTGCAAAAACCGAAATTTCCAAACCGCAATTGCATAAGGGACGGTAATGATGAATCGCTCGAAACCGTGTGTTGTTGTTATCGCATTGATTGCTCTGACGGTACTGTTTGTTGGACTCAACCAGAATCCGCCGACTCGCAAGGTCGTGAACACTGATAAGGATCGTTCCGAGAGCGAGAATAAACAACAGTCCGAAGGAACGGTCATCGCATACCTAAAGAGCCGCGATCACCTGTTGGCGATCTACTCGTCGCCGGACGGCCCACGATTTGACGTCAGCACCGTTGACGGAAAGTTGTTGGTCGCCAACGTGTCTCTTTCAGAGTTGGAACAGCGGCATCCAGAGCTGTATCGGAGTTACCAATCCGGTTACGCGAATGCCTGGGCGGGCCTTTCCGATTCCGCGAGCCAAGTCCCGCGTGCCGCGTCGTTCAAATCGATCGATATTCCGACATCGGTCTTGGTGATTGAAGCCCGTTGATCGCCGGCGATCCGATCGCTCAAATCCGATGCGTTCCGAGCCGGAACGACGCGGACCGCGCTAGAAAGAACTCCAAATGAAATCCAGCTCGCCGAAACCAGCTCCGAGCGGAACAATCGTGATAAAGTCGTCGCCGCCGGTAAAGCCGGTCGTGTTCGAAGTCGTTGAGCGACGGAACGTACTCTCTGTGCCGACGCCAGGATACAAGAATGTGCCTCCATCAGGCGAAACAAGCGGCGCGTCGAACGGATTGGCCCGGCTGGCGAGCCGCTGAGCATTTCGAAGGCGTGTGCCGCCAACACCGAATGGTCCGGCCGGAACCTGTGCGGTATCACGCGACTTGAAGACTGTTTCCCCGTTGTTGTACGAAGCTCCAGTACGTGCGATGTTGAGCGTGCTGCCGGTGTTTCCGGTGAAGATCAGGTCCAGCCGTGCCAGCGGATCTTGTTGAAACGCCGTCACGTCAAACACGGTCGCCGACCAGGTCCCGGTAGTTGGAATCGGAGCAACCGTTGAAACAAAGCCTTCAATGAACACCTCATCACCAGCATTGCCGTTAAACGTGTTGTTGGTGACGGTGGCCAACACACCGCCTCGGACAAAATTCCCGGCTCCGTCGGTGGCAAATCCGCCGTCGTCGGTGACGGAAGTTGTCAACGCCTCGGCATCCGTGGTTCCCACGCGGAGTACCAGGCCCGTGCCGCTGAGAGTTCCCAGTGCTCCGTTTGCAGTGATTGTGTTGTTATCCATTGTAATTTGCAGCCGTGCATCATTCGTGACAAGTCCGTCTGCCGCCAACGGGGCCAAACTGGTGTTGGTTTGGTTTTGCGTCGTTGATGCCGTGTTGACCACATAAACGGCTTCCAACATGTTGCTGGAAATGTCGTTGTTCGTCAGTTGTACGTTCGAGAAGACGTTGTTGCCCTGATTCAGAATATCCACACCACGCCCGGTATTTTGGGTGATCATA
>CAUZVF010000249.1:0-7097 GCA_963582955.1 Planctomycetota bacterium | reverse complement strand
CGACTCGTCGCGCAAAACTTCACACGCAACAGCAAACGCTCGGCCATGCGTTTACTTGGAAAGGATGCCACCGAACGAAATGTCGTCAACGCCATACGCGGCAAAGGACTCGTCCACATTGCCGCACATGGCATTGTTGATCAAAGTCACGAGAATCTGTTCGGAGCCATCGCACTGACACCACCCACTGATGCGACCGACATTGCGCATGAAGACGGATTCCTTTCTTATAACGAAATCTTGCGTCTGCCTCTGACGGATTGTGAGCTTGCCGTCCTGAGCGCCTGCCGCACGAATGTCGGCGGACAGCGAAAATTGGAAGCCGGAACCAGTCTGGCGCGGGCGTTCCTCGCAGCCGGTGCGCGACGTGTGATCGCCAGTCATTGGAACGTTTCCGATGCTTCCACCGCCGAAATGATGGCGACATTGTTCGACGAGATTGGCCAATCGCAGACTAACGAACAACCAATCAACTACGTGATGGCTCTGCAGAAGGCCCGTCTAAAAATCAAATCGAATCCTCGCTGGTCGGCCCCCTATTATTGGGCTCCCTTTGTTTTGATTGGACCAGCTCGCTAGGA
The DNA here is from genome assembly GCA_963582955.1 of Planctomycetota bacterium. Lineage (GTDB taxonomy): Bacteria > Planctomycetota > Planctomycetia > Planctomycetales > Planctomycetaceae > CAUZVF01. The sequence goes on along the minus strand of CAUZVF010000249.1, from coordinate 6,516 downwards.
ACGGAGCGGAAGCAAAATCGGCACCCAAAACTGAGCGGCTTGCCGCTCAGTTTGCGAGACACACGCTTCTTTTGAGGTTGCGTTCTGTAGCGGCAAGGAGTAAGAGGATTCTGCTGGCGCGGCCGGTTCATCGTTTCTCCCGGCAGCCGAGCGGCATTCAGGCCGACCAACCTCAATCAAGAGCAGCGCATGGAGTCCGATCGAGACGCAACGACAAGCCGAACATTGTTGCTTCGGCTTCGCGATCTGGATAACAACGACGCATGGCGGGAATTCCATGCCCGTTACGAGCCGCGCATCATGAATTGGTGCCGCCGTTACAATCTTCAAGAGTCCGATGCTTTGGACGTGACTCAGGAAGTGCTCGGCAAGCTGGTCCGCGCCATGCAGACTTTTGAATACCAACCGGCACGGGGAAGTTTTCGCGGATGGTTGAAGACCGTCACTAACAACGCGATTCGCGACTTCCTGAAAACGCTCTCGCGACCTGGGCGCGGCAGTGGCGATACGCAAGCACACCGCCAGCTCGATGCCCTGAAATCAAAAGAAGCCATGGCCGCACTGGCGTCGACGATTGAAGAAGAAGGCGAACGAGAACTCTTGCGGGAAGCGGAAGAGCGAGTCAAAGGCCGCGTGCAGCCACACACTTGGCGAGCTTACAAAATGACCGTGCTCGAATCGTGTAAATCGTCGGAAGTCGCCGAGAAACTGCGGATTTCGGTGTCCGACGTGTACGTCGCGAAATCACGCGTCATGAAGATGCTGCGACAGGAAGTCGAGAATCTGAACAAGTCGCCTCTATCGTCAAGTCAGGACGACTGAAACCGCGTGCATTCTGTCGACACCAGGTTTGCAACCGATTGGTCCCAGACGCGGATTTCCGACAAATCCCCAAGTCCTCGTGCAAGATTCGGAAGTGGCCTCAGTACAAACATTTGAAAGACATGTCTGCATTCAAATCGCGAGGCAACATGGCCTTGCAAATGTACTGAACGGGTCGCGTCGATCCGTTCGCTCACGAATCCTGATACATCCAATCTAGAAACGAGGATGACGATATGTACCGATACTGGCAACAATCACGGAGTGCAATCGGCCGTAAACTTTTCCATTTCACCCCCAAACGGCGAATGAACCGCGGGTTTCACTTCGCAAATTCCGAGGAACTGCAAAGTCGGGCGATGCTGTCGGCAACAACCGCCGCATTAATCGATGTCGGAGATCCGGCTCAGGATTTCCAGTATGACGAGGGCTTGTACGACGACGGCAGTGCGATGGAACGGATTGTCAATGGCAACACGGTTCCCCGTATTGTGAACGGAACTCCAACGACCGCGTTCGAGGCTGTCGGCATTGTCAATAATGGATGCACGGGCACACTGATCAGTCCGACTCATGTCCTGACGGCTGCTCATTGCACGGAAGGCCTCAGCGATACCGGCGGCACGTTCGAAGTGAACGGTCAGACATATGGCACGACAAAGATTGTCAATCATCCCGATTACAATCCCAATGCCATCGGCACCGACGGCGCGAACGACTTGGCCATCATGGTGCTCGATCGGCCTGTCGATGGCGTCACGCCCTTTCAGATCAACCGGGTTACGCCCGAAGTCGGACAAGTTCTGACGCTGGTTGGTTTCGGCGGAGGAGGCACCGGTGATTCCGGTCACACCGGCGACTTCGGCACGAAGCGCGAAGGTACGACTCCGATCGACGGCGTCAGTTCAACGTTGATCACATGGAATTTTGACAACAACAGCGAAAGCAACACGGCTCCGGGCGATTCCGGCGGCCCGGCATTTCTGTTGAGTAACGGAGAATTCGTGATCGCCGGCATCACGTCGGGCGGCAATCAACAGAACGCCGGAATCGGCGACTTTTCGTTCGATACACGAGTCGACGTCTATGCCGGCTGGATTGATTCGGTCGTTAACGGATCGTCGACACCGAGCGACGACGATGACGCCGGTTCCGGCGATGATAATGATGTGCCCGTCGACGACAGCCCGATGGACGACGATCTGTCTACGGACGACGATCTTCCGACAGACGATGATCTGCCGATGGACAATGATCTGCCGATGGACAATGATCTGCCTATGGAAGACGATCCGTACGACGAACATGATTGTCCGATCGAGGACGACATGCCACTGGACGACGAACCGATCGGAGAAGACGATTTTCCCATCGACGATCAACCCATCGATGATGGGCCAATCGGTGAAGACGACGGGTTTTGGGATGATTGGTTTCCAGATATGGATGAATCGTTCGATGACTGGTTCGACGACGAAATGTCCGACAATTTCGATGACAGTGATCTGTACGAAGATGAGTATGACTTTGCCGACGATGACTGGTGGGATGAGCCCTCGTTCGTCTACGACGACTTTGGCGAGTTCGACGACGGACAAGCCCAAGACGATCAGTACGCATCGATCGACTTCGCCATGTCCAACTTCGACGACTGGTTCGGCTGGTACTAAGTCACTCGTAGTCAGTCACGCGTAACTGGCCAGCATGCCGGTTCGCGAAAAACGGTCATCGCTCCGTCCTGCATGCTAGCTGGACGGAGCGATGTCGTTTGTTGGGCTCACAGAGAAGGTAGCAGCCGACGAACCTCATTGTGTGTTACAAACTTTTTACAAACTTGTGACACTCATCAGACCACTCGAATCCGATAATGAGCGATAATTCGACAGTCGAATCCTACCTCTGTCGCAGTTTTGAATAAGGAGCCGTACGATGACTCGCTGCACTCAACTGTTCTCTCTCGTTCTGGCGACTACTCTGCTCGCACCGATTGGTGCTGATGCCAGCCAGGTGCGTTTGGACGTTTCGCTGGCGCATCCCACTCTGCTCGCCAACAAGAAGCAAACAACGTTCGTCAAGGTCGGGTTGACTGGGTTCAAGCTGGCTCGCGAAGCAGATCGCACGCCCGTTAACGTGGCCATCGTTCTGGATAAGTCTGGTTCGATGTCCGGTCAGAAAATCGCCAAAGCCAAACAAGCCGCCATTAGTGCTATCGACCGATTGAACGCCAACGACATCGTCTCGATTGTCACGTACGACTCCACAGTCAACGTCCTGGTGCCGGCAACCAAACTCACCGACAAACGGCAGATTCGCAGAATGATCGATTCGATTGAGTCCGGCGGTCAGACGGCGCTGTTCGCCGGGGTCAGCAAAGGTGTGGCCGAGCTGCGAAAGTTTCTGAGTAAAAACCGAGTCAACCGCGTGATTCTGTTGTCGGACGGTCTGGCCAACGTCGGCCCCCAGTCTCCCAGAGAACTAGGGGCGCTCGGCGCGTCGTTGATCAAGGAAGGTATTTCCGTCTCGACGATGGGACTTGGACTGGATTACAACGAAGATTTGATGATGGAACTCGCACGCAAGAGCGACGGCAACCATATTTTCATCGAAAGATCGGGCGATTTGGTTCGCATCTTCAACTACGAGTTCAACGACGTGTTGTCCGTTGTTGCTCAGGAAGTCGCGATTACGATTCGTTGCAGCGACGGCATCCGGCCGGTGCGAGTGTTGAGCAGCAACGCCGAGATCAACGGCCAAAACGTGGTCGTGGGATTAAATCAAGTGTATAGTATGGAAGAAAAGTATGTTATCCTGGAAGTCGAAGTGCCGGCCACGAAATCCGAGTTTCCTCGAAAAATCGCTCGAGTTGAAGTGAGCTACGCAAACATGAAAACGAGAACCACCGATCGGTTGTCGAGCGAAGTGAGTGTCAAGTTCAGCAGCGAGACCGCCAGCATCGACAAAGCCATCAATGTCAAAGTGATGGAACAATGCGTGCTGCAGTTGGCGAATATCCGCAACACGCTGGCCACCGAGTTGCGTGACAAGGGAGACATCGCCGGCGCCCGCAAGTTGTTGCTGGACAACGGCACCTACCTGAAAGCGTTCGCAGATAAGTACAATTCCGAGTTACTCAGATTGCGTTCTAATTTGAACACTGATCAGGCGGGGAATCTGGATGGCGTCAAGTGGAAATACTACCGCAAACAAATGCGCCGTTTCCAGTTTCATGACAATGTGCAGTCAAACTTTTGAGCGAGGTAGGCGGTGACAACGGCTTCGATCAGTCGGTATCGTGCTTGAAGAGGAACAATGTGTTTCTTCTAATCGGCTGACCTTGTATTGTTTCGCATGATGATTTCTCGATTTCGATGTGCCAGCCTGAAATTTGCGCCAGCTGGCGCATCGCGTCGCTGTTTCAAAACCATGTACGCCGTGTCAGATCAAATGTGACGGGGTTGCGAAGGGCGGGTCTCCTGACCCGTCCAGTGACTTGGATGTCAAACCCCCCGCCCTTGAGATATGGACACGGAACGTCGCCGAGAACACCGAGCGGATCGTGGCCAGACGGCAGAACGTACTCCTGATACTAATTGTGTGTTTGCCACTGGCCTTGGTGGCCTGGCTTGGCTGGCGGCTGTCGCGTACCGAGCAACTTCGCATTCGACGACAATTCCACGATGTCTTCGCCCAACAACTGAAGGAGATCGACGGGACCGTTGTTGATTATTTTCAAGAACGCGAGCGAGAATTCGTTACACTCTTGAGTACACTATCGTTCGACCCCACACAAATTCGCGAAAAACTCAGACGCGAGCCGCGGATCCGTCAGATTTTTGTGCTCAACCCGAACGGTACGCTCCTGCATCCACGGCGCGATTCCGATTTGAGCGATTCGGAACGGCAGTTTCTGATGCAAGCGAGCCAGGTCATCATCGATCGCGACCTAGTTCGGCTGGCGGATCGCACAGGTGGACCAACCGGAGTCGTCCAGAAGACTCCCGATGGCGCGCGTCAAGCATCATCGCCAGCAGCGATGGCACACGGTTGGTATACCTTCTATTGGGGTCGAGGACTGCAGCTCATCTTCTGGCACCGCAGGGCCTCGGGGCACATCACAGGGATTCTTGTCGAGCGATCGCGCTGCATGGCCGATCTGATCGCGGAACTCCCGGAAACGCAGCCAACCGTCACCGGGGACGATCTAAGTGTCGAAGCCCGTGTCCGGTTGCTCGATTCGAATGCGAACGTCGTCTATCAATGGGGGCAATACGAGCCGACCTACATGTCCACGCCGTTTGTTGACAGGGCGCTCAGCCATCCGTTGAGTTCCTGGCGTTTGCAATACTTGATCGCGGACGATTGGTTGGAAACGTCCGGCCCGGGCAGCACCTATTTCAACATCGTCCTCGGCATCACCGTCTCGGCCATCGCTCTAATTCTGCTGGTTCGGGTTTTCTATCGGGAATATGCCCGCGAGATCCGCGAAGCGACTCAGCGCGTCAATTTTGTCAACCAGGTTTCTCATGAACTCAAAACGCCGCTGACCAACATTCGCATGTACGCGGACCTGTTAGAGCGCGACCTGGAAAACATCGATCCGGTAGAAAGCGGCGCGGCGCCGGAACGAATAAAAGTCATCGTCGCGGAAAGTCAGCGGCTGAGCCGATTGATCACCAACGTGTTGACATTCGCCCGGCAGCAGCGCGACCAGGCGACAGTTCGCCCCGCGCCTGCTCAAGTCGATCCGGTTATCTTGTCGTGCCTGGAACGGCCGGTCTGGGATCGGCGCGGAATCGAGGTTCACTTTGATCGCGGCGCTGCATCGACAGTCAACGTCGACGTGGATGCCTTGGAACAGATTCTCGTCAATTTGCTAAGCAACGTCGAAAAGTACGCGGTCGACAGTCGGCATCTCGAGATCATCAGCCGACAACAGAACAACGTGACCACGATCGTCGTTGCGGACGATGGACCCGGCATCCCGCCCGAACACCGTAGCCAGATTTTTCAGCCGTTTTACCGCGCCGCCGATTCGTTGGAGGACGCACCGGGGACGGGAATCGGTCTGGCGATCGCAAGACAACTGGCGCGGCTGCACGGCGGCGATCTGGTACTGCAACCATCCGACACGGGATCTCGCTTCTGCATCGAACTCCACACGCCCACCGTGGATGACGGAGACGTAACATGAAAGTTCTAGTTGCCGAAGACGAACCTCTGATCCGTAAAGCGATGACGGAGGTGCTGCAAGATGAAGGCTATCAGGTCCTGGAAGCAACGGACGGGCGCGCGGCAATCGAGATGTTCCACGAGCACTCGCCAGACTTCATTTGTCTGGACATCATGATGCCGGAGGTCAATGGGTACGACGTCTGCCGCCAACTGCGAAGCGAAAACGCCGATGTTCCCATCATCTTCATCAGTGCCAAATCGGAAGAAATCGACAAGGTCGTCGGCCTGGAACTGGGTGCCGACGATTTCATCATTAAGCCTTTTGGAGTCAAAGAACTGGTGGCGCGGATTCGAGCCGTCACGCGCCGCTGTCACCATGCCCAAGACGCAGTATCTGCGTCTAGTTTTGTGATGGCCGACCTGGAAGTTTTTCCGGCAGAACTGCGGGCGCGACGAGACGACCAGACGTATGAACTCAGCCTTCGAGACATCAAGCTTCTGGAACTGTTTCATCAACATCGC
>CAUZVF010000248.1:0-7098 GCA_963582955.1 Planctomycetota bacterium | reverse complement strand
GACATCCGCCCGCGCATTTCCTTGGCTGCTTTGTTGGTGAATGTCACCGACAAGATTCGATCGGGCGCGATTCCGCTGCGGATCAATTCCACCATTCGGTGAGTGATCACGCGCGTCTTGCCGGTTCCGGCGCCAGCCAGAATCAAGAGCGGTCCTGAAAGTGTTGTCGCCGCATCACGTTGCGCGGCGTTTAGCGTCGACAGTCGGTCCATCATGTTGTCTCTTCATCTGCATCCTCGCCATCGTCCTCGTCATCGTCCTCGTTTGACGTGCTGGGCGCGACTCGGGTCACGGCGTCCCGCAGAGATCGAATCATGTCGCCAATTCGCGGCCACCGATCGTCGGGGTGCCGTTCCAATCCCTTCATGATGATGTCGGCGACTTCGTCGTCAATCTGATCGGTATGATCACGGATGTCGTCCGGAGGTTTGTTGATGTGCTGCAACATCATTTCGATGGTCAATCCGTCCTCGGCCTCCCATGGCATGCGTTTTGTGTACATTTCGTAACATGTGACGGAGAATGAAAAAATGTCGATCCGCTGATCAGTGCGCTGGCGTTTGATCAACTCAGGTGCCATGTAATTCGCCGTGCCGGTGCGATTGCCGGGCTTTTGGAAATTCGCGGTGTTGGGCACGACCAAGCCAAAGTCGATTAGCTGGACTTTGTATTCGCGGTCGATCAACACGTTCCGGGGACAAATATCACGGTGAATCCAATTCTTTCGGTGAAAATACTGAATTGCCTCGCCAAGTTGGATGATGAATCTGATCCGGCCTTTCTGCATCACGTCGTTCTGCGTGTCAACCAGAAAACTTAATCCGATGCCGTCGACAAAATCCATCACCAGGAATTGCTCTTTGTCGGTCGTGATCCCGTGGTCATAGGTGCGAACAATGTATTTGTGATCGAGTTCAACGGCGACTTCGCCTTCGGTCGGTTTCGCAAGGCCGATGAAACGGGACTCGAAGCGTGCTGTCTTGGCCTTGTCCAAGACCTTGAGCGCGCACTGGCGTCCGGTCTTTGTGTCACGGGCTCGCCACACCTTTGACATGCTGCCCTGGCCGACGCGGCTAATCAGATCAAACCGCTTCGTGATATCGGTTTTTTCAACCGGAGGCTTCCTGGTGAAAAAATCCTTGAGCCGCTGTTTGAGAGAACTCATGATCCGCAATAGTCAATAATTCGAGCGATTTCACTACGCAGATCGTGCCGATGCACAATGCGGTCGATGAATCCGTGCTTCAGCAAGAATTCGCTCGACTGGAAACCGTCTGGCAATTTCGTGCCGACAGTCGCCTGGACGACGCGCGGACCGGCGAAACCGACCAGGGCTTTGGGTTCGGCGATGCAGATATCCCCCAGCGACGCAAAACTGGCGGCGACGCCGCCCATTGTGGGATTGGTCAGCACCGAGACAAACAATCCTCCTGCTTCGTGGAAACGACGCAACGCGGCTGAGACCTTTCCCATTTGCATCAGCGAAAGAATTCCTTCATGCATCCGGGCTCCGCCGCCAGACCCGCTGACAATCACGAGCGGCAATCGCAGTTCCGTTGCCTTTTCGACGGCACGCGTCAGTTTCTCTCCAACAACCGAGCCCATGCTGCCCATGATGAATGCCGAATCGGTCAGGCCAAATACCAGAGGCCGGCCACGCATGTAGCCGCGGCCGACAACACAGGCCTCGCTCATGCCTGTCTTTTTCTGTTCCGCAACGAGACGCTCGGGATATGATTTCTTGTCTTTGAACTGAAGCGGGTCACATGAACTTAATTCGGCGTACCATTCCTCGAAACTCACTTCGTCGAGCAGTTGCTTGATCCGCGTCTTGCCCGCCACATACATGTGATGATTGCAGTCGGGTTCGGGGCAGACCCAAAGGCTTTGTTCGACTTGCTTGCGAAACACGGTTGCCTTGCAACCATCGCATCGCATCCACAGCCCTTCCGGCACACCGCGTTTCGGTCGTTTCACGTGTCCCATCCACGAATCAGTTTCGGTCTTCTGTACCGAACTCATAGGTTTTCACCTTCACGCTTTTCGTCACAATCGGTCGGCAGCTTGACGGTGATCGGCTGGCCGTTAGTTTCAATGATCTCGACTCGATTCCCGTTGCCAGCGGAAAACAGTTCCGGCCGTATACCTTTCAACGCGCAACTCAAAAGCGTTGCCAGAGGTTCTGAAACTACGACAGCAAACGAGGTCCGTTTCTTCAAGGGCTTTCGCAAAACTTTTTCGACCCGTTCCAACACTTCGCTAACGGTTTCGCCTTCCGGGGGACAAATCGTTTCGGGCGATTCTTGCCATTGTTTGTAGACTTTTGGAAATTTGCGGCGGATTTCATCAACAGGCAATCCTTGCCACAAGCCGTGATTGAGGTTGTTAAGCCCGTCTTTCTCTTTGACGGGAATCCCCAGTTTGCCGCCAATTCGCGAGGCCGTGCTGCGAGCAGGCTCGCCCGGCGACGTGTAAACCACTTCCACCGGCTGGTCGCGGAGCGATTCGGTGATCTCGTCGACTTCATCTTCTCCGCGTCGATTCAACGGGAGATCCAAAGAGCCCTGAATCCTGCTTTGTTCATCAAAGTCAGTGCAACCAGGACGGACCAATACAATTGTGGACATGAGAGGTATTAACTCGGTAAGGAAGAGGAGACCATGCGGCTCGCGGCCAGTTCGGTCAATTGGCGAATCGCATGCCCGTAATCGGCTGTGTCAAAGATGGAACTGCCGGCAACAAATAAATTGGCTCCCGCCTCGGCGGCGTCCGCGATCGTCGCAGGACCAATTCCGCCGTCAATCGATAAGAACTGGTTTTGACCGAGTGACTGCTTCAGCCGGCTTATTTTTTCAATTGATGCGGGAATGAATTTCTGACCGCCAAATCCCGGCTCGACACTCATCACCAGCATCAAATCGCAATCGGCGATCAATGGTTCAATTTGCTGCACTGGCGTCTTAGGATTCAATGCCAAACCAGCGACAGCGTCGGCATCGCGAATCCGGCGCAACAGCGGACCGGCGTCCGGCACGGCTTCGATATGAAAGGTAATGCAGTCACATCCCGCATCCAGGTATTCGTCAAGATAACGTTCCGGTTCGCTAATCATCAGGTGTGCATCGAACGGCAAATCGGTCATTTCACGCAGCCGCCTGATAACCATCGGACCGTACGAGAGATTGGGGACAAAGTGGCCGTCCATGATATCCAGATGCAGCAACGGCACACCGGCCGATTCCAGCAATTCGATCTCACGGTGCAGGTTCCCAAAATCGCACTTCAGCATCGAAGGCCCGATCAGTGGGACTCGCCGGGCTAATTGTTCAAGAACGGCCGTTCGGCTCATCGGAGTTAGAACTGCCAAATGAAGAAATAAAGAGCGAAATAAAACGATGCCGATTGAATAGTTCGCTCGGTCAATCGCTACGGCCAAAATTCATAACGCCGTGCGAAACGAGCATTTTGACGCTTGCGACATCACGAGTCCAGTCGAATGTGCAGCTTGCTGGCGGGTTTCGTCACAACTCCAATTCACCAAACGCTTTCCATTCGCTGATGTGGGCTAAAGTTGATACCGTTGACTTGGCGTTTGATATCGCTGGATTCGCAAGAATTCAGGAATTCCATGCGATTTGAATGCCCGAATTCTTGCGAATCCGGCTACGGCATTCGGTTTCGTTAAACAATATGTGGGCTAAAGTTGAGCAACCCGCGAGATCAAATCGGCGGTCCGATTTGAATAACCATACTCGTTGTCGTACCAGCCAAGTACCTTCACCAAGTTGTTTCCAATCTTGTTGGTCCAGGTCGAATCGAAGATACAACTATGCGTGTTGCCAATAACATCGCTCGAGACGATTGGGTCTGAGGTGTACTCCAGAATTCCCTTCAATGGGCCGTCGGCGGCGTCCTTCATCGCTCGGTTAATGTCGTCGACGGAAACATCTTTTCGCAACGTTACGACCAAATCAGTGATACTGCCGGCGGGAACCGGCACACGCAAACTGATACCTGTCAGTTTTCCATCAAGTTCCGGCAAGACCAATCCGACGGCCTTCGCCGCGCCGGTTGAAGTTGGAATGATATTCAATGCCGCGGCGCGGGCACGGTGCGGATCGCTGTGCAATTGGTCCGCGAGACGTTGATCGTTCGTGTAAGCATGGACCGTTGTCATCAATCCCGATTCGAGCCCGAAATTCTCGTCCAAGATCTTGACCATCGGAGCCAGACAATTCGTCGTGCAACTGGCATTCGAAACACAATTGTGTTCGGGAGACAGTTGATCGTCGTTGACACCCAAGACAACCGTCAAATCCGGTTGGTCTTTCGCGGGAGCCGACAAAATGACCTTTCGGGCCCCGGCGGAAAGATGGCTGTCGTAACCCGGTCTGCCGTCGGCCGCGCGTTTCGTGAAGAATCCCGTCGATTCCAATGCTACTTCAACGCCCAAGTCGCGCCACGGGAGGTTGCCGGGATCACGCTCGGCACAAACCTTGATCGCTTTGCCGTTGACGACCAGCGAGTCACGGTCGGCGGTGACCGTTCCAGGGAATCGTCCCTGAACGCTGTCGTATTTCAACAACATTGCGAGCGCTTTTGGATCACCCAAGTCGTTGATCGCAACGACGTCGAAATCTTCGCCCCGCGCGACCATTGCGCGAAATGTGATCCTGCCAATCCGACCAAACCCATTGATGCCAACTCGTACGCCAGCCACGGTGCAGACTCCTTGTTTTTCGAAAATCTCTCAACAGCGTTGCCGCTTGGATTTGTTGTCTTTCACGCTACGACAAAATGCGAAGCCCGCGATTCTAGTCTTCCACACAGTGCGTCACAAGCAAACGACTCGAATTCAGACAATTACACAACCCACGCCCGAAACGGCACGGCACAACAGTAATTGTTGCCATCGCACCACAAAGACCTTACCCAATACAAGTTACGGCTGACGGCCAAGACAATATCAATCCACGGAATTGTCGAATTCAGCGCATCTTAAAGAGGCGATTCGGGTTGAATCCATCTTTCGTTGAAACGCTTGGACGAGTATATTCCGCAACCTTTTATCAATTCCGCCAGCAGGTAGTTTCGCCGGGTTTGAGGCCGGTCGTTACCTGTGAACCCAAGGACGGGTTCTATGAAGCGCATCGCTCTCTTCGAAGATTCTGGCAGCGACGGACTGAGTCCCATCGCGTTGATGAGACCGGTTTTTGAACTGGTTTGCGGCCAATTCAGCCTCAGAGAACGGTTGATTCGATGCTGTGAGGTCGCCGAATGGGGCGCATTCGTGCGTTCTCACCTCGCGGAAACCTATCGCGAATCTCAGCCGGAAGCTCACGTCAATGATTCGATCTGGCTATCCGCCGCGGTGACATTATTGATTAACGGACGTTGGGTTCCCGATGCGGCGGCAATCCGAAAACTGGCATCAGCCGCCGACAACGAAGTCGGAATGCTAAACGATCAAATCGTGTTCTTGACGCTTGATCCTCTCGAAGCGGCGCTGCTGGAAGACGTTCCTTGGGACGAACTGCTAGAACAACTTGCCGCATCAAGAACAGCCGTCGACGTTTCTGGAACAATGATCCAGCATCCGTGGGATCTGATCAATCACAACGGCGACCAGTTGAGTACTGATTTTCAACTCCGGCAGTTTGGTCACGCGGCTGCTCCATTCGGCTGCCAGGTTTCATTGGGAACACAGAATGTACTCGGTCCCGACGTTGCCGTGATCGGAAACAAATCAGATCTGTTTGTGGACAAGACCGCGCGGATCGACCCCTATGTCGTCTTGGATGCCCGACACGGTCCCATCTCAATCAACGCCGGCGCCGTGATCCAGCCATTCACTCGGTTGGAAGGTCCCTGCCACGTTGGCCGCGATTCACAACTCTTTCGTGCCAATGTGCGGGAAGGAACGACGGTCGGGCCAGTCTGCCGCGTAGGCGGCGAAGTTGAAGAATCCATTCTGCATGGTTTCGTGAACTCGTACCACGACGGATTCCTCGGACATAGTTACGTTTGCCCGTGGGTCAACATGGGCGCGTTGACGACGAACAGCGATTTGAAGAACGATTATTCCAACGTCCGTATTCCGCTCTCGGGTGACATGATCGACACCGGCAGCACGAAAGTCGGCTGCTTCATTGGCGATCATTCAAAAACCGCGTTGTGCAGTTTGTTCAACACGGGTTCGTCGATCGGCCTGTTCGGAATGGTCTTGCCCGGTGGGGGCTTGCTGCCCAAACACATTCCGTCATTCTGCCGAATTTGGAACGGTGTATTGGATGATCGGGTGACTCTGGAAGCGGCCCTGACGACGGCACGCACCGCGATGGGCCGCCGCAATGAAGAGTTTACGCCGGCTCAAGAGCGGCTGGTCCGTCATCTGTTCGAACACACACGCGCCGAGCGGGAAACGGCCGTCGAACGATTCGCGGCGAAATTGCAGGCTCGTCGAGAAAACTCGGTCACGGCATAGCCACGCCTTCGGATCCAGTTTCGCCGAACCAACTGTCGAAGCCGCGATTCTCAACGGCCAGCTGACGGATTCGTATGTCGCTTCGTCCAAATTCTGACCAATCCGATTCAGCCGGTTGACCAAAGTGGAATTGAGCCGGACAATTCCACTGGCCCACGATATGTTGCTGAGCCGAAAGACCCGCTGCGCTGTTGGCCACGAAACCGAGCTTCAAGAAGGAGGCAATTCCCATGGCAAGTCGCTCCCGCAAGAAAGCTGTCCGCGCGGTACGCCGTGATTCCATGACTGGAAAAACCAAAGCTGCCGCCAAGCAGCCGCGGCGGACGCAGACGTCAGACGGCAACGGTCAAAACCATTCAATCGGCGAGTACTTGATACAACGATTGCAGGATTACGGGCTCAAGGACATTTTCGGCATCCCCGGCGACTTTGTATTGAATTTCTACGGGATGCTGGAAGAGAGTCCGATTCGCGTGGTGGGCACGACTCGTGAAGACTGTGCCGGCTACGCGGCCGATGGTTACGCACGTATTCATGGACTCGGCGCCGTGTGCGTCACTTACTGCGTCGGCGGTCTGAGTCTGTGCAACTCGATTGCCGGTGCCTACGCTGAA